>NZ_JBAPKZ010000016.1:0-96327 GCF_037083805.1 Roseovarius sp. D0-M9
GTCGCCGGTCGGCTCAAGCACCTGCCCGCGTCACCCTACGACACAACATCTGGTGTGGTCGTGAACTGACCGGAGACCCGCACACCCACACAAACCGCGAAGAAGCCCTAATAATGCCCATTTCTCGCCGAGAGCTTGTCGCCATCGCTGCGGCTATGGGGGCCGGCCTCGCGGGTCCGCTCGGGTTCAGCCCGGCGCGCGCTCAGGGCGGCTCTAACGTGTGTTGAATGCAATCATTCATCACCACAACCCGGTAGCTCGCCATATGTTCAGCACGTCGCGTTGAGCCGCTCCGGATGGCCAATGCCAATTTAACATTTCCATCAGCTCCGAACTTAGCGCACCGCATCAATGACAAATCTGGTGTTGCGCTTTGCAGATCAAATTCGGGAACGCAGTCGATGGAACAGCGTTTGAAAGATTATCTGACACGATGACAAGCCGTACTTTTTTTACATTCAGACATGTCGCAGGAGTTCGAATGACCCATAAAGCACCCCCGCCGCGCGCCGGTCTTTCACGGCGCAGTTTTCTTGGCACATCCGGCGCGGTCGGTGCTGTTCTGGGTGTCGGCACACAGAGTGCTGTGGCGCAGCAGTCCGAAACGGCTGTCGCCTTCGATGCATGGCCAAAGATTGAACTGAGCGTCAACGGCAAGCACCGAACTTTGACGGTCGAGCCGCGCACAACCCTTGTCGAGGCGCTGCGCGACACACTGGGGCTGACCGGCACCAAAATCGGCTGCAACCAGGGGCAATGTGGCGCCTGCACCATCCTGATGAACGGCAGCCGCGTGAACTCCTGTCTGATCCTGGCGCTTTCCGCTGACACGGCAGAGATCACGACAGTAGAAGGCCTCGCCAATCCTGACGGCTCCTTGCACCCGATGCAGACCGCCTTTGCCGAGCAAGACGCATTCCAGTGCGGCTATTGCACGCCCGGGCAAATTCTTTCGGCCATCGCTTGCATCGATGAGGGGCACGCCGGGTCTGCGGATGAGATCCGAGAATACATGAGCGGCAACCTCTGCCGCTGTGGCGCCTATCCAAACATCGTCGCCGCCGTCGAGTCCGTTCGCAACAGCAGGGGGGGGTGAGCATGCGCAATTTCGTCTACCACAGCCCAAAAAACCTGTCAGACGCCATTGATGCCGTCACCGAAAGCGGTGGCGATATCTTGGCCGGTGGCACCACAGTGATCGACCTGATGAAGATCGGCGTGCGCGAGCCTTCTGCGCTGGTGGACATCACCGGTCTGACGGACCTGGAAGGTCACGAGATCGGCGCCGACAGCCTCCGCTTCGGCGCGCTGGCCCGCATGGCCCTTGTCGCTGACGATCCGGATCTGGTGACGGCGGCACCGGCTCTGACAGAATCTCTCTGGAAAGCGGCCAGTCCGCAGCTGCGCAACGTCGCGCGTCTTGGCGGCAACATTTTGCAACGCACCCGGTGTCCTTATTTCCGCGACACAGCCTATGCCCAGTGCAACAAGCGCGATCCGGGATCGGGCTGCGCGGCGCTGGACGGGGGCGTGACCAGCCATCACGCCATCCTCGGCGGATCGTCCGCTTGCGTGGCGATGTATCCCGGCGACTGGGCGCAGGCGCTGATCGCATTCGATGCCGCGGTTCACACGCACGGCCCCGGTGGCCGCCGCACGATCCCATTTGCCGATCTGCATGTCCTGCCCGGTGACACGCCCGACGTCGAGACGATCCTGAAATCCGGCGAGATCGTTACCGGGATCACCGTGCCTGTCGTGCCAGCCCTGAAGGCCAGCCATTACCTCAAGGCCCGGGACCGCGAAAGTTACGCCTTCGCCAGCGCCTCGGCCGCCGTCGGGGTCGAGATGGACGGCGACACCGTGCGCGACGTGCGCATCGCCCTCGGCGGCGTTGCCACGACACCGTGGCGCGCCCGCGCGGCCGAGGACAGCCTGAAAGGCAAGCCGCTGACAGAGGAAACCGCCCGCGAGGCGGGACGGATCGCCTTTGCTGACGCCTCGGAACTCGAAGGTTCGGCCTACAAGATCAAGCTCGGCGCGGATGTCGTCGCTGGGGCACTGATGACCGCAAAATCACGCGCGCCGGGAGGGAAATGATGGCCCAGACGATCAACACAGCCGTGACCCGCACCGATGCCCCCCGCAAGGTTACTGGTACCGCAACCTATGCCGCCGATGTGATGCCTGCGGGCATGCTGCACGGCGCGCTGGCGACATCGTCCGTGGCCGTCGGCACACTGACCAAAATCGACATCTCGAAAGCCGAGGCCGAACCTGGGGTCGTCGCGGTTTTCACGCACGAAACTTTGCCGGATTACAAATCGGTCAAGGGGTTCTATGCGGGTGGCCCCGGTTCGGCCAGCTTCTGGCCGATGGAAGATGGCCGGATCCGCTATGCCGGGCAGCCCATCGCCTATGTCGTTGCGGAAAACGCGGCGGCGGCGCGCCGGGGCGCACAGCTCATCGAAGCGAGCTATGACATCGCCGACAGCCACATCGCCATTAATCCCGCGGACAGTTTCGTCGTCGGGGCGAGCGACGACAGTGAAGGTATGATCACCACCACGGGCAATCTGGCAGAGGGTCTGTCCGGCGCGGCCCAGACCGTCGAGGCGGAATACATCACGCCGTTCCAGCACCACAATCCGATAGAGATGTTTTCGGCCACCGCAGAGTGGCATGGTGATCGGCTGACCGTCTGGATGCCGTCGCAATCCGTCAGGACCCTGCGGGCGGGCATCGCCCTGGCCTACGGCATGGCGGAAACCAGCGTCCGCGTGATCTCGCCCTTCGTGGGTGGCGCGTTCGGGTCCAAGGCAGGGATCACGCCCTACACCATGCTGACCATCGCGGCGGCCAAGGCTGTGGGCGCGCCCGTGCGGCTCATCGTAACACGGCCGCAGATGTACACGGTCGCCACCTTTCGCCCCGAATCCGTACAGCGGTTTCGCCTCGGGGCAGATGCCGAGGGCAGGCTGACCGCCTTCGAGCATGTCGAGATTTCCCAGACCTCGCAATTCGACGAGGTGGTAAACCCTGGCACCCACATGACCCGCGCGATGTATGCCTGTCCGAACATCCACACTGAACAGCGCCTGTCGCGGTCCGACACCAACACCGGCGGCTTCATGCGGGCGCCGAACGAAATGCAGACCTTCTTCGGTCTCGAACAGGCGATGGACGAACTTGCGATCAAGCTGGCCATGGATCCTGTCGAGCTGCGCCGCGTCAACGACAGCGACCGCCATCCCGTCGCGGACGTGCCGTTCTCGTCCCGCTCGCTAATGGAAAGCTACGACGCGGTGGCGGGCAGCTTCGGCTGGGCCGACCGCACGCCCGAGGTCGGGTCGATGACCGACGGTGACTGGCTGGTCGGCTACGGATGTGCCACGGCAACCTATCCGACGAACATCCTTGCGTCGAACGCGCGGGTGAGGATGCAGGGGACTGGCCACGCCTATATCGAGCTGGCGGCCCACGACGTCGGCACCGGCACCTATACCATACTGGCGCAGATCGCGGCTGCGCGTCTGGGCTTGCCGGTCGGTGCTTGCGACGTGGTGATGGGCGAAGGCGATCTGCCCGTTGCGCCGATTTCCGGCGGCTCGACCACGGCCGCCTCGGCCGGGTCGGCTGTTCACGACGCCTGCCTCAGGATCGGCGGCCAGATCGCGGCGCAGGTCTCGGCGATGTCCGAAGGCCCGCTGTCGGGCGTCGATCCGGCGCAGATCAAGCTTGAGAACGGTATGCTGACGGGGCCGGACGGCCAGACCCAGCCCCTGACCGACGCGGTGGCCTCGACCCCCCAAGGGGAGATCGAGGTGATCGGAGAGTTCCGCCACAAGGCGATGACCGACCAGATGATCAAATCGACCTTCAAGGGCGGCTATGGCAGCGCGGGCCCCGTGACCCCCGAGATGGCGATGTTCGCCTTTGGCGCGGAAATGGTGGAGGTGCGCGTGCATCGCTGGACCCATGAAATCCGTGTGCCGCGTCTGCATGGCGCCTTTGCGGCAGGAACGATCCTGAACCGCAAGACCGCCCATTCGCAACTAATGGGGGGCATGATCTGGGGCATCGGTTCCGCGCTGCACGAGGTGACCGAAATCGACAAGCCACGGGCGCGTTTCCTGAATACCAACATCGCAGAGTACCTGATTCCGGTGAACGCCGATGTGCGCGAGGTCCGGGTCGAGATGCTGGATGAGCGGGACGACTACGTGAATCCTCTTGGCGTCAAAGGCATCGGAGAGCTGGGCATCGTCGGCACGGCCGCGGCGATCGCCAACGCCGTCCACCACGCCACCGGCAAGCGCCTGCGCCACCTGCCGATCCGCATGTCCGATCTGGTGTGAAATAGTGGAGAATCTCGACGCGATCCAGGGCCTGATCGACTTCGGGCGTGACCTCGACATCCCGTTTCACGCGCGGTTCTTCGAAGGTGGCAATGGGGCGCCACCACATCAGGCCTTCGCTGGTTGCCGTCTTTTGCCGCACGTTCACCGAAGACTACAGTGCCCTTCCGATTGGACGTCCGACCGAATTGCGTGTCCGTTATTCCGGAGAGTCGTGACCTCCACGTCCTGAATAGGGAGTTTTGCCTCAAACCGATCTCGAAGCCGAGGGGATGGCCTGATGCTATCACTATCTTCTTGCGCTCAATTGCGGAGAACTGGACAGGCCAACTGATCGCGGTCATCATTTCGGGCTTCGATCGTGGTTGTCGGGCTCAATCCTGAGCAAGGCGATATTGGTGCCGGGATCGCCACTGACCAGTTCAACATCGAAACGGCGGCGATCCTTGAGCGTGACGATGATCTCTTCGCCATTTTCGACGACGTGATTATTGGTCAGGATGTCCCCCTTGTCGGAATCCATGATGACGCCAGAACCGGCACTGAGGCTCGTAATTGCCTTGGCGCGCCCGTACAACGCTGACCTTCCGAAAAAATCGCCGCAGGCCTGTGAATCCCATCAGATTCCGGCGTACCAGTCGTAGAAGCCGACATCCTCCCAGAAGCCGCCGCGTCCGCCCGCAATGCCGTCGAGAGAGGCCACCGCCTCGATCTGCATGATGAACTTGGCGTGCTTGTAGCCGAGCTGTCGCTCGACGCGGAGACGAAGCGGCGCACCATGACCAGTCGGCAGTTCGGCGTCGTTCATGCCGTAGGCGAGGATTGTCTGCGGATGGAAGGCGTCGATCAGGTCGATGCTCTCGTAATACGGGCGGTTTGAGAAGCTGTCGGCGCAATGGAAGACGATGTAGCGCGCCTGCGGTTGCAGGCGGACCTCGTCGAGTAGCGTGCCCAGCGGAACGCCGGTCCACTTGCCGATCGCCGACCACCCCTCGACGCAGTCGTGACGGGTGATCTGGCTGCGGGCCGGCTTCGACTTCAGCTCGGCGAGCGAATAGCCTCGCGGCGCAGCGACCAGCCCGCCGACGGAGAGCGACCAGTTGGCGAACGCCTCTTGCTGGTGGCGGCGGTATGCCGCGTCCTGCGGCTGGGTGTTGCCGTTGGTGCGGAAGTCGGGCGACATCTCGGACGGCTCGTACTCGCGCGCCAGCGCATTCGAACCAATCAGGCGGTGGACGCGGTAGGACAGCCACTCGCCCGAGCTGAGCACGGTGTTGCGAAAGCTCTCGGCCTGGCCAAGCCGGTCGCAGCCGGCGAGCACCGCTGGCGCCGCGAGGCCGACGAGCATCCGGCGACGGGTAATGAGGTGGGTCATTCGGACTTCTCCTTTGGCAGGCGGAACCAGCCTGTGATCATCGAGCGGACTTCGTTGAACGGTCCCGCCAGCAGGACCATCACCAGATGAACGATGACGAAGAGGACGAGGAACATCGCGACGATGAAGTGGATTGAGCGCGCCGACTGACGACCGCCGAACACGTCCAGCAGCCACGGCCAGCTTGCGACCATCGACGGCGACATCGTTAACCCGGTCAACACCACGACCGGGATTGCCACAACGACGACGGAGATGTAGCTCAGCTTCTGCAGGACGTTGTAGCTGGCCGCCGCAGCGCCCTTTGGGAAATTCAGCGTCGCGTGATGCCTGATTTCCCGCCAGATGTGGGCGAGTCTAAGCTCGCGCCGCTTGGGCAGGAGGTCGCGGCGGAAGTGACCGTTGACCAGGCTCCACGCCGCGTAGCACGTGATCCCGAGCGCCAGCACCCAGGCGAAGGTCAGATGCCAGCGTCGCGCCAGCGCCAGGTTGTAGCTCGACGGGATTGTCGACCAGGACGGAAAGGCGCGCGTCTGGATACGCCCGGAGCCATCGCTCCAGCGGCCGAGGACGCCGGTGGTCTCGATCTGCACGTCGCCGATCCGAAGGTAGCCCTGATCCCCAGCCGACCCTATCTCAAGCCAGGCGGGATCGGGGTTGGCGCCATACTGGCCCCAGTAGAGCCGGGGATGCGCGTTGAAGATCATCAGTCCGCTCATCAGCAACACCAGCAGTGTCGCGGCATTGATCCAGTGCCAGATCCGCGTCGACAATCGGTGCCGTCGCACCAGGTCGCCGCCAGCAGGCGAAGTGGAAGTCGGTATTGTTTTGGCGCTCATGCCGGATGCCTCCTTGCCGAAGCGGGGACGCAGGATACCCACGCCCCCGGGACCAATAGATCATTGATCCATGGCCGACATCATGGCGTCCATCGCCATCATGTCCGGATTGCCTTCACAAGCCGCGCTCATCGCAGCCATCTGCTCCTCCATCATCCCGTCGCCTTCGGCCATCATGGCATCGTCACCGCCGTCGGCCATCTCACCTTCGGTAGCCATTTCGCCTTCCGCGGCCATCTCACCTTCGGCAGCCATCTCGCCTTCCGCGGCCATCTCACCTTCGGCCATCATGCTGTCGGACGAAGCCATCTCCATGACCTGCATTTGTCCATCGGAGTCCATCGCCATGAAGTCGGCGCATGTCATGGAATCCGCGCTCATCGCGTCCTGCGCGAACAGCGGTGAGGCAAAGAGCGCTCCCATGAGGCCTGTGATCGCGAGGGTTCCAGTTCTACGAAACATCTTTCTCTCCATATATTCGAGCAATCCCAGCGATCGCCCACGCGATCACCCTGTCGCAATTCACGGCTCGCGATTGCTCACGATCGCTTGAGGGCACGGTTTTGTGTAAATCACGTGTTGTCCCTTTCGATCGTCGACAACGACCCAGTCCCAAACCGTGTGACCGTATGCAGTGTCGGGGTGGCACATTTCTTTCAGCTTGACGGCGTAAAGTTCCAGCGCAGCAAAACATCGATGCGGTTGTCATTTTTCGAATAACGAAGCGATGCGGCCCCAGGCTTTTCCACCCTCGTTGAGTCGAAAACGGCGCTCTTTTCGATTGAAGGCGACCGAGTGGATCATGTTTTCCACGATGTTGGATCCGATCTCGACACAACCAGACCCAAGGACGGTTTGCAGGCCTCCCCAGAGGTTGTTAACGGCCCCAAACCGCCGCTGGTCGACCCAGCTCAATGCTGCGGTGCGGCCCGTCGAAGCGGCCATTCATGCCCCGCGCAGCATTTTCAATCGGCAAAAGACGGCAAAGCGGACTTTTCTGCCGTTGGCCCTGCGGCAGCCTAAGACCATTCATTCGACTCTTGGGTGGTCCACTTGCGTCGGGTCGCCAATTCGGCTGGACCAAAACCAGATGAACCATCCGGCTAAACCCGGAATGTGCGAGCCAGGGCATGCAACCTCTTCATGTGATCGTCGTGGATCCTCAAGTCGTTCAGATACCTGACCAGCGAGTCAAGATAGTCGAAATTGGAGCCAAGCCCGCCTTCCGGCAACCGACACATCCTCGCCTCTCTTTTCGTTGCACGCGACTTAAATGATGCAGTGAGGGGTCACCGAACCGGCCGTTCACCTTTGCTGCGATTTTTGTAGGCAGCCATGCGGGCAATCCGAGTGCAGGAACCGTCACTTTTGGCGAAGACAATACACTCTCATCTAATCACGTCGAGACAGCGCTATTGCGACAAGGCCCAACGCACCTAATGTCGCCGCGATGGTCGCCGCCAGAATTGCGAGGGCATAGCCGCCATGCTCCCAGAGCAGGGCGGCACCATAAGGTGCAGCGGCGAGCGCCGTGAAACATGGAAGCGCCAACGCGCCTAAAATCGCACCGATCGAAAGGTAGCCCAGGCATTCGGAAACCAGAATGGGCTTGAGCACGATGATCAGCCCATAACCCAGCCCGAATACTGACATGGCAATCAGCCCGATACCCACATGCTCGCCCGAAAACGGCAACATCGCGATACCCGTGGCCATCCCCATTGCGGCGATGACAGCAATCGCAAAACTCGCACCGTTGGGCTTGAACCACAACATACACAAACGACCCGCAGTCATGCACGGACCGAGTATGGTCATCGCCAGCAGCGCCACGGCTTCGATCTGGCCGAACTCCACCATAGCTGAAACCGCGTGGCTCAAGATCATTCCTTCAGCAATGGCCAGCAATGCAAAAGAGATCATCAAGCCCCAGAATGCCGGGCGCCGCCTTGCCGAAGCCAGCGCGAGGCGACCAGCACGATTGCGGGTTTCGCGGTCCAGATGCAGCGATGCCGGCTCCAGCAGCGCGCCACCCGCATACATGAGCGGAGCCATAACAAATGCTGTCATCAATGCGAAGCTGCCCACCGCGATGCGCCACCCGTATAGGTCTGTCAGGAGGGCGGCAGCAGGATAGGCCAGAAGCGTGGCCAGCCCGCCTATAAGGGCGACCAACAGGATCGCGCGCCGGGCGCGCTGTCGCAATACTCGCGCAAGGAAGGTAAATGTCGGCTCAAAGAGGCAGGCACCTTGGCCGGCCCCGACCACCATCCAGGCCAGAACGAAACTCTTGTGTCCCACCGACATCGACAGCCCGGCAAGTCCCAAAGCGCCAACCAATGCGCCGCCACCAAGCAGCAGTCGTCCATGACCATCATCGATCAGACGCCCGGCGAACGGGGCAATGAGCGCGGCAACGAGGATTGCCGCCGTCAGTCCGAGCGACAACTCCGCCTTGGAGAGGGCTGTTTCCAACTCCCAGGGCACAAGAAGCGCCCCGAAAAGATAAAAGAGAGCGCTCCATCCTAAAAAAAGGCCAGCCCCAAGGCAAAGCAGCGCAATCAGCTCAGAGGGGCCGGGCTCATCCGCTGGATCGGGCAGAGGCGATAATGGTGCAATACTGCAAACCGCCTCACCCACTGCAACGGCGTGGCTGATGGACGTATCCAGCTGCCGGTTCATGTCGATTTTCCACATCCTGAATGGATAAAAAAGTTAGCGTGATCCGAGTTTCACACTGACCGCAGGTCCGCTCACCGACAAAGGTTCGGTGCAAACTTTGGCTTCAGATGCGCCGAATTTGGCGTGAAGCGTTTCTTATGGGGTTTTGGAATATGCATGGCTGCTGCGGCGCGGCTCCACCAAACCGCTTGATCGGGACGTCTTGCCGCGCGCATTGATGCAACATTCTGGCGCGGGTCTTGTCTGATTTACAGGCCGGTCAAGACACCGAGACCGTTCACAGGAGTCACGAAAACAGGACCCAGACAGCCGAAAGCAAAACAGTCAGCGACATACCCCGCCCCCACACTGCGACGGCCGCCGGCGAGCGCAATGCGCTTTGCAAGGTTGCCGCCAGCAAGATGACCAACAGAAACACGCCGAAAAGCGCCCCGATTGTAGCAAGGATCAACAAAATCGCATCCTGCAAACGGATCACCGTTAGATCCACCACACGGGGAAGAAGGACAAGGTACATTGCCACGGTTTGCGGACTGCTGAGACAAATTGCGAAGCCCGTGAACAGCGAAACCGCCATCCCACTGACCGGCACAGTATGATCAGGCACCACTTTAGATTGAAGCCATATGCGCATTGCCATCCAAAGCAAAAAACCGACACCTGCATATTTGGCGAACGCAAACACTTCAGGATGCGCTTGCAGCCAGTACCCGAGCCCCGCGTAGATCGCCAAAACCACAACAATGTCGCCTGCGCAGATTCCCAGTGCCAATGCGCAGGCACCGCGCCGATCGCGGCTGGCGGATCGCGCGGCCAGCACGGCAACAAGCGGCCCCGGCGCCAAAGTCAGCGCAGCAAGCGTAGCTGTGTACGTAAAAAGCGCTGTCGGTTCCATAGATTCTGCCACAGCTGAATTAGATTGCTTGTTAGAGTACTGTGCCATGGTTCGACTTGCTGGCCACGAATCGCGAACGCATTTGGCCGGGAGTGCACGATCTTTGGCGTCAACTGTTTCTTGTGTACTGGGCGGAGGTTTAGGATAAAAATATTGGATTTGCCTTTTTAATAAAAGGTATGCCCAAAAAGGAGGAGATACGTGAGCTCCAGACCTGTTTTTGACCACCAGCGTCGGGTTGCTATGTTGATTTATCCACAAGTGGCCTCCGTTGATGTGTGTGGGCCACTGGAACCCTTCGGTCTTGCCAATTTCCTGACAGGGCGCCGTCTTTATGATCCGTTCACCGTGTCGGTGGATGGTGCCCCAGTGCCAGTCGCCGGAGGTTTTGTAAGGCTCGAACCGTCCTGCAGCTGTAATGATCTGCCAGATCGGCTCGACGTGTTATTGGTGGCCGGCGGACCAGGATGCTTTGCCGCTGCTGAAGACGCGGTCCTGACGACTTGGATACGCAACCTCGAACCGCGTTGCACGCGCATAGGGTCAGTCTGCACAGGATCAACGGTCCTGCTGGCCTCGGGCATCGCAAACGGGCAAAGGATCGCCACCCATTGGCTCGAAGCGTTGCGCCTGACTTCAAACGGCTCTGGTGGCGCGCTGGTCGAATCCGATGCGATCTTTGTCAATTCTGGAAAGTTCTGGACGTCGGCGGGCATGCTGGCAGGCATCGACCTTGCCCTCGCGCTGATCGAGGCGGATCACGGGCGTCACCTCGCGCTGGATATCGCACGGTTCATGGTTCTGGTGCTGCGGCGCCAAAGCGGTCAGTCACAATACAGTCCTCAGTTGATGGCAGATGCGACCGAAGACCCGAAAATTCGCCGCGTGCAACTGTATATCTGGGAGAACCCGACGGCGAGGATGTCTTTGCCAGAGTTGGCCAAGCTTGCGGCGATGAGTGAGCGATCGCTCAGTCGCCGCTTCAAGGACGTCACGAGGACTTCGATTTCCAGCTATATCGAGGATGTCCGCCTCGGGTTGGCGCGGCGGTTGCTGGAGACATCGAACCAATCCATACAATCCGTGGCTATGAATTCCGGGTTTGGTACAGCCGCAACCTTACGTCGGGTGTTCGGGCGACGGCTTGGCGTTTCTCCTGGAGTCTACAAGTCCAATTTTGGGACTGACAACGCCGAGCTAAGCGCCGGGGTTACAGATGCCATCCAGATGGATCTTGAAAGTGTAATTAACGGGAAATCAGTCTGGTAAAGGCTGTCTGACATCAGGGCGCCCGGTAGGTTTGAGGTAGGCAACAGCCAAATGTGGGTGCAGCATTCGGGGTATCGGAA
Organism: Roseovarius sp. D0-M9; assembly: GCF_037083805.1. Lineage (NCBI taxonomy): Bacteria > Pseudomonadati > Pseudomonadota > Alphaproteobacteria > Rhodobacterales > Roseobacteraceae > Roseovarius > Roseovarius sp. D0-M9. Next base: position 11,499 of record NZ_JBAPKZ010000016.1, read on the forward strand.
ACCGGTAGGACGGGTTCTGAGCCAACCTCGGATGCGCCGCAGCAGGTACCTTTGATTTCAAAGCAATCGAATGTCGGCTTTCGTCTTGGCAACTTGAGAAAGTTGCACATGCAGCGAATTCACACTTTCCGCCGATTCTGGTGAAAAACTCATAGTCTCACCTGAAGACACCAGGTCGCCAGAAAATCTTTCCACGCAATGGCTTTTCTACAAACCGCGCTTGCAAAATAATCTGTTACGAGAACGCATTCCCTGGTTTTCAAGGCGATTTACGCCTAACGGAGTTTTTCAATAGAATAGGCCCATAGCACCGTGCTGCGCCTTCACTCTTGAGCCGGTTCAACGATTTCAGCAGGCAGCATATCTGCCAACCTGTGCGCAAGTTCTCTCTTGCGAAAGGGCTTGCGCAGAAAGCCAATGCGCGGGTCGAGCTGCCTGTCAGGCGCGGCAATCTCTTCAGCGTGACCAGAAACGAGGAGCACGGGAAGACCTGGCCGTTCCGCGAGCACCGCCGCCGCCAGTTGATGACCGCTCACCCCGCCAGGCATGACAACGTCGGAGAGCAGAAGATCGAACGGCTCGCCGGCGCGCAGCCGCGCCAATGCTTTGATTGCGCGCGGCTCGGCCTCGACCTCGTATCCCAGCGATTGGACGACCATACAGATGTAATCCCGCACATGGTCCTCATCGTCGACCACAAGGATACGCGCGCGCGGCGTGGCTGTGAGCATAGGGGGCGCGTCCTGCGGCAGATCGCGACCCTCGGGGACACGCTCACTGCGCGGCAACAACAGCTCGACCGTCGTGCCCACACCAGGACTGCTTTCAATGCGCAGGTCCCCACCGGATTGGTGAGCAAAACCATGAACCATGCTCAGACCCAGGCCACTTCCTGCACCGACAGACTTGGTGGTGAAGAATGGCTCGAATGCCTGGGCCAATGTGGCCTCATCCATCCCTGCGCCGGTGTCCGAGACGGTCACGCGCACGTATTCGCCCTCTTGCGGCATGTCAGGAGTGCTTGGCCCACTCAATGTAACCAGGTTTGTCTCAATGCGGAGCGCCCCACCGTCTGGCATGGCATCGCGTGCATTGACGCAAAGGTTGAGCAGCGCGTTTTCGAACATTGCTCGGTCGACATAGACCGAGCCAAGGCTGTCATCGAGTTCCAGCTCCAGCGTGATCGCCGGGGTTATCGAGCGCTCAATCAGCACTCGCATGCCTTCAATGAGCTCATTTGCCTCGAAGATGCCGGGTGAAAGCGGCTGTTTGCGCGCAAAGGCAAGCAAGTGGTGGGTCAAGTCGGCAGCGCGCTCGGAAGCGATCATGATCTGCCGGGCCATGGTTGCGTTCGATTGGTCGGCAGCGAGCGTGTCGATCAGCACTTCGGCATTGCCCAGGATCACGGTGAGTAGATTATTGAAATCGTGTGCAATTCCCCCTGTCAGCTGGCCTACCGCATCCAGCCGTTGTGATTGGCGCAACTGCGCCTCAAGCGCCTTTTGCTCGGAAAGATCGATGATGTTCCCGATCACGCGAACCGGCTCTCCGGCATCATCGCGCAGAAGGCTCGCCCGTTCGCGGACGGGAATATACGCGCCGTCGGGCCTCCGCAGCCGATACTCAACCTCCCAGAAATCCTGAGCACTTCGGATCGCTTCCTCGATGGTTGCCTCAATCCCGGTGCGATCATCGGGATGGACGCTATCGACCCATGCGCTTCGTGGGATTTTTTGGGACCCCGGTGGGATGTCAGGTAGCCAAAAATCGGCGTCATTTACCCAAGTCAAGTTAGTCACAAGGTCACGGTCAAAGATGAAGTCGCTTGATACATGCGCCACGCGGCGGAATCGTTCTTCGACGCGGCGCTGCGCGGTCACATCCCGCAGAAAGATCATCAGCTTTTCAGGCGCAGGATGAACCTGCACTTCGAACCAGCAGCCCAGTCTTGCGTAGTACAGTTCGGTTTTCTCCGGGGTCTGCTGCTCCATCACCCTGCGAAATAGACTTTCAAACCTGCTGCCCGCGAGATCCGGAAGCAGTTTCCAAAGGGAAACCCCCTGAACATCGCGGCTTGGCAGTAAGGTATCGATGGCGCTTTGGTTTGCGTAGGTAACGCGCCAATCAGTATCCATCACCAGCACGCCATCTGTTGTGCTGGCCAAGAGGGCCGACAGTTCTGCCTCTCGTTCGGCAAGCTGCCTGGCGCCGCCCGCAATGGCAGCGTTGGCTCGCGCCAGGGAGCGTTTTTGCCAGATCGTAACCAGCAACAGGATCAATCCGGCCGCGAACAGGGAGCCGTTCAGCACTTTCTGGGCGGTTTGCCTGGTGCGCAAATCTTCTCTGGCCTGTGTCCTCTCGCTCAGACCGTGTCCAAAGGCGCTAATGGCCAGCCGGTCGACGGGGTCCTTGATAACGCCAGCCTGTTCGATCGCGTCTGCAATGTTGCCAGCCTCGGCAGGGGCATCTGACGCTGCGCGCTCAGCGCCCCATTGCAGCAGCGTTCTGCCGAAGCTGTCCATGTCCGCGACCAGCGCGCCGTATTGGGCCACGAGGCGCGGATCTTCTTCGATGAACAGGCGGAAATCGCTGTTACCCCAGTCTCTAATTCGGCTCAGCAGAATCTGGTGCCAAAGGACAGCGGCATCGCGGCTGGCCTGGTCGTCCTGCAACACAAGTTTTAAGACGTGGCGCTCCATCTCGCCGGCTTCATTGCGGCCCTGAAGGGCCGACGTCGGCCAGTCGTATGCCGTCACCCTGTCGAGGGCGTCTTGCGAAACCCCGACTGCATAGGAATAGACTATCGCGGCAACGAATAGGAAGATGCCCGCCGCACCGGTGAACCAGCGGAACCATTCAAGGCGATTCATGACGCGATGTAACTCTGAGCGATCATTCGATCTCGATGGTATGGATTTGCCAGACGGAACGGGCATAGAAGAGCTCGTTGCGGACCTCACTTACGTCGTCATAAGGGAAAACGATAAACAGCGGCCCCTTGTCGGCGATGCCCATGTAGTTGCCGTCCGTCTTGACTGCCATGATCGCATCGAAGCGGGTCAGGTCCGACAGCGGAATGTCGATGCTGAAGTCGTTCAGGGCGTGAACATAGGCCGTTGTGCCCTGCGCCCCGACGGCGTCAAGGAAACGCGCCATGGGAACGCCCTCGAAGGTCGTCAGGCCATCATGCCAAGGGGTGGTTGTCACGATGCTGGCGCTGCCCATGGCCTCGATCTGTTCCAGCGTCAGGTTGATTTCGCCGCCGGTCACTTTTCCAGTGACTGACAGGATCGTGTCGTCGGCGCTGGCAGGTGTCGCGAACACGAGTACGAGAGAAGCCGCAACTGAGGCGGCAAGGCAGCGGATATTCATAAATCCTCCAGCGGTCTGGTTCGCGCCAGCGAATGCCACGTCTGGCAGAACCGCGATAGATGGACATCTGGCCAGTGCTCACTCGCGTTCGCCTAACCCAATGGTCTGTTCTGTTTCTGGCGTTTGTTACGGGTCTTCGCGGACTTCATCGAGGGCGTCACATGCAGCGTTGTTTTGAGAGCATAACTTATGGCCTGAGTCCAGCATAGAGAGGTGGAAGCTGGAACGCCTTTGCGCTCGGCGCACTCCGGCACGGCGACGACTGTCCGCAAAAGACCGGGAGCCATCGACTTTGCCCCCAGCATCTGAGGTGGATTGACCGATAAAGGCTTGGCCCGTCATGCGGCGTTGCGGCATGTGGCCGAATTTCGATGTCGTGCCAATGTCGGCATCTAATTGCTCGGTGTGGTCGTCTCGCGCTCGCGGCGAATGACCGGAGTCCGCCCAACCTGTCGATGCCCCCTTCTGTCAAGGGCTGGGGAAGGCGGGCGGGTTTGGGCTGGCTCTGAACCTGCACCTCCCTTAGCAGCAGCAGTGCGCAGAAAAACATCATGATCAGCTCAGACTTGGGACTAACGGTAAATCGGCTTTTGGGGGCGATACCCCCAACTGGTTTCCCGGTCGGGGGCATCCTGTTTTTTCATGCACTCATAAGTTTCAGAAGCGTCCTATGCGCAGCGACTTGATCGAAAACTGCATTTCGGTTGGAGAGAAAATCTTGGAGAAGATCATGAAGTTTGATTAAAGCGGAACCTCGGTCGGAGTAGATGGGTCTCCGGCGCATTTCGCCCTGTTGGCCAAGTTCGTCGAAATGAGTTGCGACAAAGCAATCTTCACTACCAACAACCTCGTCGGCAATATCCTTGCTCAGGATATCTTGCACAGCTTTTAAACTGCCATCGTCGGACTCGACAAAGGGCTGGCGCTCACTCAACCGCGCAAGGCAACGGCTCACGAACGCCGCATCTTTTGCATTTCCTCCAACATGTAATGTGGAGGCGTGTTCCGCCACTTCACGGCCGAGCCGCACGGCGTTCCTGGCAAGATCATCCAGATTGTTAAAGTTCTCAGAAATGTGCATTTCGGATCTCCCCGAATTTGACCTACCGATCTGGCAGACCTTCAAGGCGGCCGGTCAAGCGGGACCGGCCGTGTCTTATTCACGCAACCTTCGTAGAGGGGGTCGCACTGATGCCGCTCCCAAGAGCGGGCTCTTCACCAGAAATCTGCAAAAGAAGCCTTTGCAGGTTTTCTGCGAGCAAACAGATTTCCTCGACGACAGGAGAGGAAGGATGGATTTCCGAGAACAGCCCGCTCTCAATTCGCTCGGGATCGCCAACATTTTCCAAAGTGAGCAACCGATGCAGATCGACCAGCTGGCGGCGTTGCGCCACGGTCAGGCGTCGCGCATGAAGAACAGATTCGCACAACAGGAAAACGCGGGCACTCGCACCGCCTCCCCCGAGCAAATGAGCCGCTTTGGCCAACGCCGTTCCGTAAGTACTCAGGAACTTGCGCACATGTTTGAGATCCAATCCAGCAGAGATGTCGATGTGGTGGTAGGTCATGGGGGATACCCTTTTTCAGGCTGCACCAAAGCGGCAGCGTCAAGACGCCCGTTTTCCTCCTTTCAGATAGGCGACATGGCCGGACACACTGTTGCAGCAGCACGTTCCGGGTCCGGCCAGTATCAAACATTTCTTATTTTCAGGCCCCGTCGGATTTCCCGATCCTGCGCGGCCTCACAAGAAGGCCGCTCAGGATAGGGAAAGCAGAGGGAGCGCAGGATACCACGAATTTCATCATCTTCATGGCATCCAGATCAAACAGCCCAGACGGCATTTTAGACCACCCACTCCGTTGGCCAATAATTTTTCAGCCGCGAATCCTAACAAAGAACCCACCAAAGAGGTCGACAGCTTCCAAAACCCCGCCAAGACGGCGCTCGTCTAAAGCTTAGCGTTTTCAGCTGTTTAAAACATTTGGCAAAATTAGACCAACCTCGTGGCAAACCAAAACCACGATTTTGGCATAACTACGCCTGCTTCGACAGAGGCGTCATTGCCCCTCACCCGCATTTCGAATGTCCGCAACTGGCGCAGGTCATGCAGCCCTCGATCATGCGCATCGCGTAGTCGCCGCACGCGGGGCAGGCCGCGCCGCGTCCGGCGCCAAGGTTGACGACCTCTGCCGTCGGATCGGCCCTTAGGCCCAGCCCCTCGCCCGCAAGGAAGCCGGTGCGCACCATGTGTTGCTCGAGGATGCCGCCGATCGCCGCAAGGATGGACGGCACGTATTTGCCCTGCATCCAGGCGCCGCCGCGCGGATCAAACACCGCCTTCAGCTCTTCGACGACAAAACTGACGTCACCGCCGCGCCGGAACACCGCCGATATCATCCGCGTCAGCGCGACCGTCCAGGCGAAATGCTCCATGTTCTTGGAGTTGATGAACACCTCGAAGGGGCGCCGCCGCCCGCCGAGGATGACGTCGTTGACGGTAATGTAGATGGCGTGATTGCTATCGGGCCATTTCAGCTTGTAGGTCATGCCCTCCAGCTCGGTCGGGCGATCCAGAGGCTCGGACATGTAGAGGATCTCGGCGCCGTCGCCGGCGCGCGACTGGGCCTGTTCGGGCGCCTCGCCCGGCGCCACATCGGCGGTCTCGCTGACCGTCAGCACCGAACCGGTGACGTCATTGGGCCGGTAGGTCGTGCAGCCTTTGCAGCCGCTTTCCCAAGCTTGCATATAGACATCCTTGAACGCGGCAAAGCTGATGTCCTCGGGGCAGTTGATCGTCTTGGATATGCTGCTGTCGACCCATTTCTGCGCGGCGGCCTGCATGCGCACATGATCTGCGGGCGCCAGCGTCTGGGCGTTGACGAAATGATCGGGCAGCGGGGCGTCACCAAAGCGGTCGCGCCACATCTGCACCGCGTAATCGACGACTTCCTCCTCGGTGCGCGTGCCGTCTTTTTGCAGCACCTTGCGGGTATAGCTATAGGCGAAGACCGGCTCGATCCCGCTGCTGACGTTGCCTGCATAGAGGCTGATGGTGCCGGTTGGCGCGATCGAGGTGAGCAGGGCGTTGCGGATGCCATGCTTGCCCACGGCGGCGCGCACGTCCTCGTCCATGCCCTGCATCGTGCCACTGGCAAGGTAGGCGTCGGCCTCGAAGAGGGGGAACGCGCCTTTCTCCTTGGCCAGATCGACGGAGGCGAGATAAGCCGCCCGTGCAATCGCCTTCAGCCAGGCTTCGGTCTGTGCGGCCGCCGCGTCCGAGCCATAGCGAAGGCCCACCATCAACAGTGCATCGGCAAGGCCCGTGACACCGAGGCCGATCCGGCGCTTGGCCTGCGCCTCGGCTTCCTGCTGCTCCAACGGGAACTGGCTGGTATCGACGACGTTATCCATCATCCGCACCGCCACAGCCACCAGATCCGCCAGTGCGGACGCGTCCAGCGCGGCGCCCTCCCCGAAAGGATCGCTCACCAGCCGCGCCATGTTGATGCTGCCCAACAGGCACGCGCCATAGGGGGGCAAAGGCTGTTCACCGCAGGGGTTGGTTGCGGATATGGTCTCGCAATAGGCAAGATTATTGGCCGCATTGATCCGGTCGATAAAGATCACGCCCGGCTCGGCATAATCATAGGTTGCCTGCATGATCGTGTTCCACAGATCACGCGCCTCGACGGTGCGATAGACCTTGCCGCCGAACTCCAGATCCCAAGGGCCATCCGCCTCGACGGCCGCCATGAAGGGGTCGGTCACCAGAACGCTCAGGTTGAAATTACGCAGCCGGGCGGGATCGCTCTTGGCGGCGATGAAATCCTCGATATCGGGGTGATCGCAGCGCATCGTTGCCATCATCGCGCCCCGGCGCGCGCCCGCGCTCATGATGGTGCGGCACATCGCATCCCACACATCCATGAAACTCAGCGGCCCGCTTGCGTCCGCGCCCACACCCTTGACCAGCGCACCGCGCGGGCGAATGGTCGAAAAATCATAGCCGATGCCGCCGCCCTGCTGCATGGTCAGTGCCGCCTCGCGCAGCGCGTCGAAGATGCCGCCCATGTCGTCGGGCACGGTGCCCATCACAAAGCAGTTGAACAGCGTTACCTTTCGCTCGGTCCCGGCCCCTGCCGTGATGCGCCCGGCCGGCAGGAATTTGAAATCCTCCAGCGCCGCATAGAATCGCTCTTCCCATTTATCCGGCTCCGCTTCGGGCGCGGCGAGGGCGCGCGCGACGCGGCGCCAGCTATCCTCGACCGAGGCGTCCCCCTGCCCCTTTGCCATCTGGCCTTCCGCAGGCTGGAACCGATATTTCATGTTCCATATCTGTTCGGAAATGGGGGCAGCAAAACGGCTCATGATGATGAACTCCGGCGGATTATCGTGGAATGGATTGAAGGCGAGCGTTCACATTACGCACGCCGCCCGATCCGGTCAACGGCTCTGGCCCGCGCAGCGCCCCTGCCCCGGCGTTAATCGCCCCCGCATATCAATCCGCAACAGCCGCCACTTTTTCTTGGCCCAGATACCCGAACTCCCGCGGCCAGCCATGTGCGCGACCACCAGATTGGTTTGACTCGGGCGCATTTTGCACTGGGCGTATTGAACATGGAGGCATTGAACATCTCGCGCAGCGCCATAGAATGACGGTCATGGCACCCGCACCCCTAAACCTCATCAAGCTCAGCGTCGGATCGGACAGCATCGAAAGCATGGTGGCATGGCAGGCGTCACGCCGCGCGCAGGGTGCCGACGGGCTGCCGCGCCACGTCACCCGCATGTGGCCAAGGCGCGAAGCCGAATTGCTGGAGGGCGGCTCGATCTACTGGGTCATCCAAGGCGTGCTCCAATGCCGCCAGAAGATTCTGCGCCTCGATGAGGTCATCGGCGCCGACGGCATCCGCCGCTGCGCCATCGTGCTGGACCCAGAGGTTGTGCGCACCGCGACAGCGCTGAAACGGCCCTTTCAGGGATGGCGATATCTGGCCGGCACAGATGCGCCTGCAGACATCAGTGGCCAGCGCGCGAATGAAGAGGCCCTCCCGCCGGGGTTGAGCGCCGCATTGGCGGACATTGGTGTGCTCTAAACGCAACAGTCGCAGATGCCTTCAGGTGCGCAGAATCACGGATTATCACGAAATCTGGCGTATTTTTGCCGACTGAAAGCCAGAGCCAAGCCCTTATTATAATGGCGAAAAACAGCCATTAACAGCATGTCTATCCGGAGATGAAATGAACTGGGCAGTTTACCGCCTATCAACATCACATTTTCTTGAAACCAATGCCTCGCGCAGATCGTTGCATCACGTAAGCCGATGCTAAATATGGGCTTAGAAGACACGTTAACGGTGAGTTTCACCAGCGTGTCTGAACACGAAGAAAGGACACAACATGAAATACCTCCTCTCCGCAGCAGCAGCCTCCGCCCTGATGGCAGGCACCGCGTTTGCTGGCAACATCGAGCCCGCACCCGCAGAGCCCGTCATCGCTCCGGCGCCGGCGCCCGTCTTCTCGTCCCCGAACTGGACCGGCTTCTACGCTGGTGGCCAGCTGGGTTACGCCAACATCGACACCGACATTGCCGGCGTTGATGGCGATGGCCTCATCGGTGGTCTGACCACCGGTTACGACTACGATCTGGGCAACTGGGTCGTCGGTGCTGGTCTGGACTACGACTGGACCGACGTCGGTCTGGGCAACGTTCCCGAAACCACTGTCGACAACGTCTTCCGCGCGAAACTGCGCGGCGGTTACAAGCTGGGCAACGGTCTGCTCTATGCAACCGGTGGCTATGCTATGGCTGAAACCAACAACCTCGGCGACGAAGACGGCTATTTCGTCGGCGCTGGCTATGAGCACCTCGTCACCGAGAACGTCTCGATCGGCGGCGAAGTCCTGTACCACGAGTTCGACGGCTTCAACACCGTTCCGGACACCAATGTCGAAGCAACCACGGCGCAAGTCCGCGCGACGTTCCGCTTCTAATCTGGTCGCTTCCAATCCGGCAGCCGGGCCACATGGCCAGGCATACCGACCAAACGACAAACGCGCGGCCCCACCGGGTCGCGCGTTTTTTTATGCCTGCATCGCCTCTGGCTTTCAGTCCACGCCCAGCTTGGAGACGAGCGCCGCCATGACGGCCCGCTCATCATCGCTCAGATTCACACGCCGCGCACGAAAGAGCGTTGCCTGACTGCGCAAGATCACCCCATCCTCAAGCAGTTTCAGATGGTTCGCCCGCAAGGTATCCCCCGTCGACGTGATGTCGGCAATCGCCTCGGCGGTCTCGTTCTTGACCGTGCCTTCCGTCGCGCCCTGACTGTCGACCAAGCGGTAATCGGCAACCCCGTTCTCGCGCAGAAAGTCACGCACGAGGCGATGATATTTGGTTGCGATGCGCAAACGGTGCCCATGCGCCTCGCGAAAGGCCGCGGCGACAGCGTCGAGATCATCGAGCGTGCCCACATCGACCCAGGCCTGCGGCACCGCCAGCACCAGATCCGCATGGCCAAAACCCAGCTCGGCCAATGGCTCGACGGTGTCCTCCCATGCGGCCAGAGTCTCGCACACCAGATCCAGGCCCGTCACGCCCAGATGAATACGCCCGGCAGCCAGCTCGCGCGGGATCTCGCCCGCCGATAGCAGCACCAACTCAACATCGCCCGCGCCCTCGACGATGCCCGCGTATTCCCGCTCGGACCCGGTCCGGCCCAGCGTCACGCCGCGCGCACCGAACCAGTCAAAGGTTTTCTCCATCAACCGCCCCTTGGAGGGCACGCCCAGTCGCACGCTCATGCGGCACCTCCTGCTTCTGCGGTCAGGCGCGCCACCAATCCGGGGCGGATCACACCGCCCACGGCGGGGATCTCGCGCCCCGCGCCCAGCCGGCGCGTCAGCGCATCATAGCGCCCGCCCGTAGCGATGGGCGGCAGATCCGGATGCGCGTCACTGGTAAAGCCAAAGACAAAGCCGTCGTAATATTCCATCTGCGCGCGCCCGTAAGATGTCTCGAACGGCAGCGCCGCCACATCGACGCCGCGCGCATCCATCGCGTCCAGCCGCGCGGCCAGCGCTGCGACCGCACCGCGCAGCGCAGGCATATCCACGGCGATATCGCGCAGCTGCTCAAGCGCATTGGGGCATGTCTCGCGCACGGCCAGCATCGCCGACAAAAGATCGACCTCGCCCTCCGCGATCGGCGCGGCCACGGCATCGGCGCGCAGCGCGTCTATTCGCGCGGCGATCTCAGATGCGCTGCGCAGGCCAATCAGCGGCCCCGCCTCGGCCATAGGATCCGCCGCGCCGAGCAGCGCGGCGCGGCTCGCCGGAACAGGCGCGCGGCCAGAAAACCGGTCGATCAGTGCCCGAAACCGGCGCGGGCGCCAGACATGACGGCGCAGCGCCGCCTTGCGCGCGTCCGTGGTGCCCAGCCCATCGATGGCAGCCATGAGAATCCCGATGTCGCCCGTCGCAGGCGTCAGGCCCAGCGGCGCAAGGATGTCTTGCATCAGGGCAAAGACCTCCGCATCCGCCTCTGCAGGGGCGGCGGCGCCCATCACCTCGTAGCCGACCTGAAAATACTCGCTGGCGCGGCGCGGATCATCCTCCTGCCGGCGAAACACCTCGCCAGAGTAGGTATAGCGCGCAGGCTCGGCCCCGCTGTCCATATGCATCTGCACGACCGGCACGGTGAAGTCCGGGCGCAGCATCTGCTCGCCCTTCAGCGGATCGGAGGTGACATAGGCGCGGGCGCGAATATCCTCGCCATAAAGGTCCAGCAGGACTTCGGCGGGCTGAAGGATGGTCGTCTCGACCACCTCGCCCCCTGCCGCCTCGAAGACCGCGCGCAGGCGCTTTGCCTCGGCGCGGACAGCGGCGCGGCTGGGCGATCCGGCAAGATCGCTCACGGCGCGCCTCCATCCAGTATTTCGCGCACCTTGGCGACCATATCCGCCCGTGGCACCTCATACTGGCTGGGCCGTTCCTTCCACTCCTCAAGGGTCGCGTTTTCGGCCATCTGCGCGCCCAGCACCAGATCCTTGATCTGCACCATGCCTGCCGCCTTCTCGTCGGCGCCTTCGATGATGGCCACGGGGCTGCCGCGTTTGTCGGCGTATTTCAACTGGTTGCCGAAGTTCTTGGGATTGCCGAGATAAACCTCCGCCCGGATGCCCGCCGCGCGCAGCTCGCCCACCATGGCCTGATAATCGGCCATGCGCGCACGGTCCATCACCGTCACGACAACTGGCCCCGGTGCCTCGCCGCCCGCGCGGCCCTGCGCCCGCAAGGCGGCAAGCAGGCGGTCGACCCCGATGCTGACCCCGGTCGCGGGCACGGCCTGCCCGGTGAAGCGCTTGACCAGATCGTCATAGCGCCCGCCCCCGGCGACGCTGCCGAACTGCCGCTTGGCGCCGTCCTCGTCCAGAATGTCGAAAGTCAATTCGGCCTCGAACACTGGGCCAGTGTAATAACCAAGGCCGCGCACCACGCTAGGGTCGATCTCGATACGGTCCGGGCCATAACCTTGCGCTGCGACCAGCGCCGCGATCTCTTCCAGCTCGTTCACGCCCTCGGCCCCGGTGGCCGATCCCTCGACCGCCCGGCGCAGGTTTGCCAGCGTCTCGTCTGCGCTCGCGCCCTTCGATGTCAGAAAGGCAATCACCGGCTCGGCCTGGCCCTCGCTCAGACCCACCCCGTCGATATAGGCCCCCGACGCATCGAGCCGCCCCTTGCCCAAAAGCTGGCGCACGCCCTCGCTGCCGACCTTGTCGAACTTGTCGATTGTCCGCAGCACTGCGTCCCGCTGGGCCTGATCGTCGAGCCCCATGACTTCCAGCACGCCGTTCAGAACCTTGCGGTTGTTGACGCGCACCACATAGTCGCCGCGCGCAATCCCCACGGTTTCAAGGCAATCGGCCAGCATCGCACAGATCTCGGCGTCGGCGGCCACACTGGGCGCGCCAACGGTATCCGCATCGCATTGATAGAACTGGCGAAACCGCCCCGGTCCCGGCTTCTCATTGCGCCAGACAGGCCCCATCGCATAGCGCCTATAGGGCGTCGGCAGCTCCTCCTTGTGCTGGGCATAGACCCGCGCCAGCGGCGCTGTCAGGTCATAGCGCAGCGCCAGCCAGTCACCGGGCTTTTCGCCCTCGTCCTCTTGCCAAGCAAAGACGCCTGCATTGGGCCGCTCGACATCGGGCAGGAACTTGCCCAGCGCCTCGACCGTCTCGACGGCCGAGCTGTCGAGCGCATCAAACCCGTAGTGATGATAGACGCGCGCAATCGCCTCCAGCATGGTGGCGCGCTCCACCACTTCTGCTCCAAAGTAATCGCGAAAGCCCTTGGGCGTCTGCGCCTTGGGGCGGGGCGTCTTTTTCTGCTTGGCCATCACATGATTTCCCGGCGCTGCCTCGATTGCTGCGCGGTCTAGCCCAAGCACCGCCCCCCGGCAAGCCGGGCACCGCGCCCAGCGCATCGCCCGCGTGTTTTTTCTTGGGAAATGCCTATCACCGGCGGCCATGCCGCGCCGCGCTTGACGCGGTGCCCGCGGGTCGCCACAAGGTGCGTCATGGAACGCCTCGAAGAACAGATCGCCCATCTCAGCCGCGCCGTCGATGATTTGTCGGACACGGTCGCGCGGCAGGACATCGAGATCGCCGTGCTGACGCGGCGCGTCGATATCCTCATGCGCCGCGAGGCCGAGCGCGAGGCCGATGGCGGCGGCTCCGTCACGCTGGGCAACGAGCGCCCGCCACACTACTGAGCATTACAAAAGCCCGAGTCCCGCTACATCCCGCGTGCCGGGCTCAGATATCCTGAACGTCCATAACGCCATCGAGGCTCTTGATCGCGCCCTTGATCTGCGGCGTCACTGGATAGTCGCGCCCCGCCGACAGCTCGACCTCACCGGGCAGCCCCTCGGCCATCAGGCAGAACCGGATCGGGCCGGGGCGCGCGGCGCGGGCGGCGTCAGCAGCGCCTTCGAGCACCCGCGCGACCGAGGCCACAGCCGAGGGCGCGTCGACAAAGATCATTAGCCCGAGGCTGCCCGCATCCGCGACAACCCCGTCGATGGGCGCCACGGATGTTGCCAGCAGCTTGAGCTGCTCGGACTCCATCGTCGCCTGCACGGTGACGACCACCTGCGCGCCCGTTTCAATATGCTCGCGGCATTTCTCAAGCGTTTCCGAGAACATCACGACCTCATAGCCGCCTGTCGTATCGCTTAGTTGAACAAAGGCGAAACGGTTTCCGCGCGCCGATTTGCGCTCCTGCCGGCCCGCAACAATGCCGGCCATCTTGACCACGCAAGGGGCGCGCGCCGCCTGCACCATGACCTCGTCCAACGTTTTCACCTGCTTGCGCTTCAGCGCCGCCATGTAATCGTCCAGCGGATGCCCCGAGAGGTAGAATCCGACCGCCTTGAACTCCTCGGTCAGCCGCTCGGCAGGCAGCCAGTCGTCGACGGGGGGCAGGCGCGGTTCGGGCAGATCCTCACCCGCCTCGCCAAAGAGCGAGACCTGCGCCGAATTCTTCTGATCGTGGATGGCAGCCGAGTAATTCATCAGCGGCTCGATGGCGTCAAAGACACGCCGCCGGTTGCGGTCGATCTCGTCGAACGCACCGGAGCGGGCCAGCATTTCGAGAGGCCGCTTGCCGATCCGCTTGATATCCACTCGGCGGGCGAAATCGTAAAGCGTGGCAAAGGGCTTGCCGCCCCCCGTCTCGCCTTGCGGGCCGTCGGCGCGGCCCTCCACAATCAGCTTCATCGCCTCGACGCCGACGTTTTTCAGCGCGCCGAGGCCATAATGCAGCACCCCGCCGCGCACGAGGAACTGTGCGCCCGAGCGGTTGACGCAGGGCGGCGCCCAAGGCAGCTCCAACCCCTTCTTCACTTCTTCGAAATAAACCGCCAGCTTGTCGGTGAGATGGATGTCGCAATTCATGACCCCGGCCATGAACTCGCTGGGATGGTTCGCTTTCAGCCATGCGGTCTGATAGCTGACCACCGCATAGGCCGCCGCGTGGGACTTGTTGAAGCCATAGTTGGCGAATTTGTCCAGAAGGTTCCAGACCTCCAGCGCCTTGTCGTCATCGACGCCGTTTTCCTTGGCGCCCGCGATGAACTTGGGTCGCTCGGCGTCCATCGCCGCCTGAATCTTCTTGCCCATCGCGCGGCGCAAAAGGTCGGCGCCGCCCAGGCTGTAGCCCGCCATTTCCTGCGCGATCTGCATCACCTGTTCCTGATAGACGATGATGCCTTGGGTCTCGTCGAGGATGTGGTCGATCGTCGGGTGCAGCGTGTCGCGCCCGGAAATCCCGTTCTTGACCTCGCAGAACTTCGGGATGTTCTCCATCGGGCCAGGCCGGTAGAGGGCGACCAGCGCGATGATGTCCTCGATGCAATCCGGCTTCATGCGCTTGAGCGCATCCATCATGCCCGAGCTTTCCACCTGAAACACCGCGACCGTCTTGGCCCGCGCATAAAGTGCATAGGTCTTGGCGTCGTCCAGCGGGATCTGGCCGATATCGTTCTCGGCGCCCTCGAACGGCTCGTAGATCGTGCTGCCATCGGCGGCGGTGTGCAGATCGCGCCCCTCGCCATGGATCTGCTGGATCGCGTTCTGGATCACCGTCAGCGTCTTGAGGCCCAGAAAGTCGAATTTGACCAGCCCTGCCTGCTCGACCCATTTCATGTTGAACTGGGTCGCGGGCATGTCCGAGCGTGGGTCTTGATAGAGCGGCACCAGCTCGTCCAGCGGGCGGTCGCCGATCACGACACCCGCCGCGTGGGTCGATGCGTTGCGCAGCAGCCCCTCGACCTGCATCCCGTATTTCAGCAGGCGGTCCACGACCTCCTCGTTCCTCGCCTCCTCGCGCAGGCGCTCTTCCTGAATCAGCGCCTGCTCGATGCTGACCGGCTTGACCCCTTCGACCGGGATCATCTTGCTGAGGCGATCGACCTGCCCGTATGGCATCTGCAAGACGCGCCCGATGTCACGCACAGCGGCCTTGGACAAAAGCGCACCAAAGGTGATGATCTGGCCCACGCGGTCGCGGCCATATTTTTCCTGCACGTATTGGATCACCTCCTCGCGGCGATCCATGCAGAAGTCGATGTCGAAGTCGGGCATGCTGACCCGCTCGGGATTGAGGAACCGCTCGAACAGCAGTGAATAACGCAAGGGGTCGAGGTCCGTGATGGTCAGCGCATAGGCCACAAGGCTGCCCGCGCCCGATCCACGCCCCGGACCGACCGGAATGTCGCGGTCCTTGCTCCATTTGATGAAGTCGGCAACGATCAGGAAATAGCCAGGAAATCCCATGCCCTCGATGATGCCCAGCTCGAACTCCAGCCGCTTTTCATACTCTTCCACGCTGACCGCATGGGGAATGACAGCCAGCCGCGCGGCCAGCCCTTCCTTGGCCTGCCTGCGCAGCTCGTCCACCTCGTCATCGGCGAACCTGGGCAGGATCGGATCGCGCCGATAGGCGGCAAAGGCGCAGCGGCGCGCGATTTCGACCGTGTTCTCGATTGCCTCGGGCAGATCGGCAAAGAGGGTCGCCATCTCGCCCGGCGTCTTGAAACTATGCTGCGGCGTCAGGCGGCGGCGCGGCGCGGATTGGTCAACATAGCTGCCCTCCGCCACGCAGAGCATGGCATCATGCGCCTCATACATCTTGGACTGCGGGAAATAGACATCGTTCGTGGCCACCAGCGGCAGGTCCATCGCATAGGCCATCTCGACATGGCCCCGCTCGGAGGCGGCCTCGGCCTCGGGCAGGCCATCCTCGCCCGGATGGCGCTGCAACTCGACATAAAGGCGGTCGCCATAGATCTCGGCCAACTGGCGCATCAGCGCCTCGGCGGCGTCCCGCTGCCCCGCGCGCAGCTGGCGGCCAACAGGACCGTCCGGGCCGCCTGTGAGACATATCAGCCCTCCTGCATTCTCGGCCAACTCGCGCCGCGTCACATGCGGCAGCGATCCGTCGCCGCGCAGGTAGAGGCAGGTATTGAGCTTCATCAGGTGCTCATACCCCTCCTCGTTCTGGGTCAGAAGGACGATGGGCGCAGGCGCGGCGGGGCGCTCGCCGGGGGCCACGTCGATGTATTCCAGATCAATCTGGCATCCCATGATCGGCTGAATACCCGCATCAGCCGCCGAAACGGCAAATTCCAGCGCGGCGAACATGTTGTTCGTGTCGGTGACGGCCACGGCGGGCATGCCTGCCTCCCGGCACAGTCCCGGCAGTTTTTTCAGGCGCACGGCCCCTTCCAAGAGGGAATATTCGCTGTGAACGCGCAAGTGAATGAATCGGTGGGGGGTGCTCATCAGGTCACTTTAGGCGAGGGCCGCGCGCACTGCCAGAGGACTTGCAGAGCAATTGGCACCCTGTCGCCGCGTCACCCGCCATTGCGCCACTGCCCAACCCGGCGCGTGACAGGCGCGCAGAATTTTGGCACTCTTTGGCCTTGACCTGAAAGGGACGCCCATGCCCCAGCGCACGCATCTTCCCCCGACTGCATCACTGGCCGAGCCCGATCCGTCCAATACGGGCCTTTCCGATACGGGCTCAAGCGCACGCCTCATCGCGCCATCGGCCGAGCGCAACGCAGCAGTGATCGCCGAAATGCTGGCCGTACACGGCCCGCATGAGGGCCGCGCGCTGGAATTGGCCAGCGGCACCGGTCAGCATATCGTCGCCTTCGCCGCCCACCTGCCACATGTCGACTGGCAACCGAGCGACATCGACCCCACCCGCCGCGCCAGCGTCGATGCATGGGCCAGCGCGGCCAACATCCGCCCTGCCATCGCCCTTGATGCCACTGCATCCGGATGGGGGGCCGAGCACGAGGGGCAGGACATGATCGTGCTGGTCAATCTGATGCACCTCATCAGCGAGCGTGAGGCGCATATCCTGCTGCACGAGGTGGCCGTCGCACTGAGACCCGGCGGGTTTTTCGCGCTATACGGCCCCTTTTTGCGCGACGGGTGCACGGTTTCGGATGCCGATGCCAGTTTTGACGCCAGCCTGCGCGCCAGCGACCCCGAGATCGGCTACAAGGATGCCGAGGCGATCAAGCGCTGGATGCGCGATGCGGGTCTGCACCCGCTCGAACCGTTGCCTATGCCCTCGAACAACCTGATGTTCCTTGCCCATCATCCGCTATAGGTGATGGCCCCGCCGCAGATCGTGACCATGGCGCGGGCGGCATGGATCTGCTCTGGCTCGCACGCCTCCAGATCGCGGTCCATCACCACCACATCGCCCATCTGGCCCGGCGCAAGCTGACCCTTGCGGCCCTCGTTGAATTCCACCCATGCGTTGCCACTGGTGTAGGAGGCCAGCGTATCCATCAGCGATTGGGGCCGCACATCCCATGGCGCGCCGGGCTGCATCGGCGCGATGGCGCACTGGATATTGCGCATCACATCGACCGGCACCACCGGCCAGTCGGTCGAGAAGATCACCGGCGCGCCCGTGTCGCGAATCCGCTGCCATGCGAACGCGTATGGGTATTGATCGTCGTGCAGGATGGTGCCCTGCGGGATCAGCGGAAAATAGTCGCCCAGCGCCGAGTGACGCGGCTGGAGCGAGGCAACGGCACCGAGTTGCGCGATGCGCGGCAGGTCGTCGGGATGGATCACCTCGATATGCTCGATCCGGTGACGCGAATCGCGCACACCGTTCTTGGTGCGGGCAGCGGCATAGCCATCAAGGGTGCGCCGCGTCGCCAGATCGCCAATGGAATGGACGCTGATTTGCAAGCCCATCGCATCGGCGCGGATGCACGCCTCGTTGAAATGGTCAGGCTCAAAAACAGGCTCGCCCACCGTTTCGGTGCCGGGATAGGGCCGCGTCATCAGCGCGGTATGCGTGTCGATCACCCCGTCCATGAACATCTTGATCCGGCCCGACCAGACACGATCGCCGGTGTAGAGGCGCTTCATCTCGGCGGCCTCCTCCAACCGATCGAGCGGGTCGTAGTTCTTGAGGTGAAAGGGCACCTGCATCCGGCAGTGCAGATCGCCAGACGCCTCCAGATCGCTCAGCAGTTCCAGCTGATAGAAGTTGCCGTCCATGTTGTGCATCGTCGTGATGCCATGGCGCGCCGCATGGGCCAGCCCCTTGGCGATCAGGCGGCGGTCGGCGGCGCGCTCGGCCTCGGTGGCGGGCGGCTCGGGCTCGGCGCCGGTGACATAGCCCAGCATGTCGCGCCCGCCCGTCCGGCTGAGCTTGAGCACGGGGCCGAACGCCCCCGTCTCCTGCAATTCGCCCGTGGCATTGCCGCCGGCCTCCATCACGATCACGCTGCCTTCGGGCACCGGCGCGCCATGCAAGAGGCCCGCCTGCCGCAGCGCCATCGTGTTGGCCCAGAGCGTATGGATGTCGGGCGACAGCAGCGCCAGCGGGCGGTCCGACAGAATCGCGTCCAGATCGTGGCGCGTCGGATTGCGCCCGCCGATCAGGCCGTAGGCCGTGCTGGTGCCAAGGATCATCGGCTCATCGGGGTTTGCGTCGGCGTAGGCGCGGATGGTGCGCGCAGCGTCTTCGGCACTGGCCACACCCTCCATCGCCATGAATTCAAGCGCGGCGGAGCCCTGAAAAAGATGCACGTGGCTGTCGATGAAGCCGGGCATGACCGTGCCGCCCGCCGCGTCGATCACTTTCGCGCCGGGCGCAGCCAACTCGCGGATCTCCTCGGTGGTGCCCACGGCAAGGATCGCGCCGCCTGCCAGTGCCACCGCCTCGGCGCGAGGCGCGCCCGCATCCATCGTCAGAACCTTGCCATTCAGGATCACCAGATCCGCGTTTCGTGCCATGCCGAGCCTCATTTTGCAGTGCGGGCAGCGCCCGCAGATCATACCATTCTATGGGGCTAACTTGGGCTATAGCGCTGCGTGCGTAAATACCCGGCGTCGCCACCGGGCGAGGCCACGCTCAGGAACAATCAAACGCGAAGGGGTATTTACCTTTCCGTTCGCCGCGCCCTAGTCTGAGCGAAAGCCTTGGGTGAGGAATCGCGCCCAAGGTCATGAAAAAAGGGAAATGACTCCGAATGGGACAAGAGGCCAGCATAGCCGAAGAGGCATCCACCGACCCGAATGACGTGATGGTTCACGCCGGAAGCGTCACCAAAACCTTCGGTCAGGGCGCCGGAAAGATTACTGCGCTGGACGCGGTATCCGTCGATATTCGCAAGAACGAGTTTTTCACACTTCTGGGTCCCTCGGGATGCGGCAAGACGACCCTCTTGCGCCTCATCGCCGGGTTCGAGCTGCCGGACGAAGGCCAGATCCTGCTCGACGGGCAGGAAATCGGGCATCTGCCCCCCTACAAGCGGCCTGTGAACACCGTCTTTCAGTCCTATGCACTCTTTCCGCACATGAGCGTCGCTCGCAACATCGGCTTTGGCCTCGAGATGCAGGGCCGTCCCAAGTCCGAGATCAAGGAGGCGGTCGAGCGCATGCTGGCGCTGGTGCAGATGGAGCATCTCGCGGACCGCCGCACAGATCAGCTCTCGGGCGGGCAGCAGCAGCGCGTGGCGTTGGCCCGCGCCCTCGCGCCGCGTCCCAAGGTGCTCCTGCTGGACGAGCCGTTGTCGGCGCTGGACCTCAAGCTGCGCAAGGAAATGCAGATCGAGCTCAAGCGCCTGCAAAGCGAGACGGGCATTACCTTTGTCTTTGTGACACACGATCAGGACGAGGCGCTGACGATGTCGGACCGCATCGCGGTAATGAAGTCAGGCGCCATTTTGCAGGTGGGCCGCCCCAAGGAGATCTACAACAACCCCGCCCGCCGCTTCGTTGCGGATTTCATTGGCGATATCAACATTCTGGACGGCGATCTTACGGATAATGGCGCGCACGTCATCCTGCCCAGCGGCGTGCAGGTTGGTGCGCTTCTGGCCGAAGGGGCCGCCCGCGAGGGGCGCGTTTCTGTTGCGGTCCGGCCCGAGAACATGGGCCTGACGGAGCCGGGTGCGCCCGACGCCGCGCTCAAGGGCCGCGTCAGCAACATCGTCTATTTCGGCGCCGGGCATAACATTCATGTCGAGCTTGACGGCGGCGGCGAAGTTCTGGTGCGCCGCGCCCAGACCAACGCCCAACTGGGCAGCGAAGTGGGCCTGACGGTGCCGGACACCGTTCAGGTACTGGTGGACTGATGACAGATATCTCATCCTCTCCGCAAAAGGGCGCCGGGCAGACCGATGCCGCCCGAACGGCCGCCCGCCTTGCCGAGGCGCGCGCAGAGCTGGAGGGCGCGGCACGGCGCCGCCGCTGGGGGCTTCTGGCTCCGGGCCTCATCGCCATCGGCCTCTTTGGCATTTTTCCGCTATCCATCACGCTGATCTACTCGTTTCTCAGCCCCGGCACCTATGGTGGGGTCACCTGGGAGTTTTCCACTGACGCCTACGTTCAATTCCTCTTTCAACGCGACATCTTTGACGACACGCTGGAGTTCACGGGAACATACTTGAGCATCTATGGCCGCTCGATCGGGCTGGCCTTCGGGGCCACGGTCGGCGCGCTCATCATCGGCTTTCCAACCGCGTATTTCATCGCCTCCAAGCCGCTGGAGCAGCGCAATTTCTGGCTGTTCCTCATCACGCTGCCCTTCTGGGTCAACCTCTTGATCCGCACCTACGCGATCTTGCTCATCATCCGCGACGAGGGGTTCATCAATCTCGGCCTGATGTCGGCGGGGGTGACCGACGGACCCATCGGCATGCTCTATACCGATTACGCGATCTTTGCGGGCCTCATCTACAGCTATCTGCCCTTCATGGTTCTGCCCCTCTACGCCTCGCTTGAAAAGCTGGATTTCCGCCTCGTCGAGGCCGCCTATGACCTTTATGCCAGCCGCTTGAAGGTGCTGCGCCATGTCATCATCCCGATGGCCAAACCGGGCATCGTGGCGGGCTGTATCCTTGTCTTCATCCCCGGCCTCGGCGCCTATATCACGCCAGAGCTGCTGGGCGGCGGCAAGGAACTGATGATCGGCAATCTCATCGCGCTGCAATTCAGCGGCTCGCGCAACTGGCCCTTCGGCTCGGCTGCGGCGCTGATCCTGATGGTCGTCGTCCTCGTGTCGCTGATCGTCTATGTGCGCTACTCGGGCAAGGAGGCCAATGGTCATGGCTGATACCCCAATCAGAACTCCCGCCACCGAGGCAAGCCCCGATCCCGCCGAGCCGCGCCGCCGGCGCCGCAAGATGAAGGATCTGCGCAAGCAGCCCGGATTTGATACGCTGGCGTGGATCTGCCTCTTTTTCCTCTATGCGCCCATCGTCGTGCTGATCGTGTTTTCGTTCAACGACAACCGCTCGGTCGTGAAATGGACGGAATTCAGCCTGCGCTGGTATCAGGCCGCGTTTGAAAATGACGGCATCCGCAAGGCGACGGTCGTGTCGTTTCAGGTGGCAGCCGTCGCCACGGTCTTTTCGACCACCTTCGCCACGATGGCGGCTTTGGCAACGACACGCGTGCGCCCCTTTCGCGGGCAGACCCTGGCCTATGCGGTCATCAACCAGCCGCTGATGGTGCCCGAGATCGTCACCGCTGTCGCCACGCTGGCCCTTTTTGGCATCATCAAGCAAGCGACGGGCCTCACGGGCATCGGCTATCTGATGCTGGCCCATACGGTGTTCTGCATCCCCTTCGCCTATATGCCCATCCGCGCGCGTCTGGAGGATATGAACCTCACGCTGGAGCAGGCGGCGGCAGACCTCTACGCTACACCGTTTCAAGTGTTTCGGCGGGTCACCATGCCGCTGATGGCACCGGGTATCGTGGCGGGGGCCATGCTGGCCTTCGTGGTCTCGCTGGATGATGTCATCATCACCCTGCTGGTGGCCGGACCGGGCGAAACGACACTGCCGGTCTATATCCTCGGCCAGATCCGCCGCGGAATCACCCCTGAAATCAACGCCGTCTCGACGGTCCTTTTGGGCCTGTCAGTGGTGCTGGTCTCGATCTTCTTTCTGATCGGGAACAAAAAGCGGGCATGAGGCCCGCGACAAAGTCAACCAACCGGAGGACAATCCTATGACGACATATCACAAGCAGACGACTGCGATTCTCGCCGCCGCCGTCGCCCTCGCCGGCCCCGCATGGGCCGAGGGCGAGCTGAACATCTACAACTGGGGCAACTACACCAACCCCGAGCTGATCGAGAAATTCGAAGAGGAATTCGATGTCGAGGTCAATCTCGACGGCTATGACAGCAACGAGATCCTGCTGGCAAAAGTCCGCGAGGGGAACACCGGCTACGATATCGTCGTGCCCAGCGACTCGACCGCCCAGATCATGATCGAGCAGGGCCTCCTCGCAGAGGTCAAGCCGAACGAGATGGAGAATTTCAGCAACATGGATCCCCAGTGGATCGACGTCTATTGGGATGAGGGCCGCAACTACACCGTGCCGTGGCAGTGGGGCACCACGTCCTTTACCGTGGACACAGAAGTGTTTGACGGCGATATCGACACGCTGGCGCTGATGTTCGAACCCCCAGAGGAACTGCAGGGCCGCATTAACATGCTCAGCGACATGCCCGAGGTGATCAACGCCGCGCTGCGGTATCGCGGCTACGAGCGCTGCAACAGCAACACCGATGAGCTGCGCGACATCACCGAGCTTTTGACAGCCGCCAAAGAGCATTGGCGCACGATGGACTACGCCACTATCGAAAAGTTGACTTCGGGTGATGTGGACCTCAGCCAGACATGGAACGGCGCGGCCCTGCGCGCGCGCGACCAGCGCCCGACGCTGGAATATGCCTATCCCGTCGAGGGCTTTACTGGCTGGATGGACAACGCTGCCGTTCTGGCCGACGCGCCCAACATGGAAAACGCCAAGCTTTTCATGAACTTCATCATGGAGCCTGAGAACGCAGCGTTGATTTCGGACTTTGCGAAATATGCAAACGGCATCTCGGGCAGCGAGGAATTCATGGACGACCAGCTCAAGAACGCGCCCGAAATCGTCATGCCAGCCGGTGCGCCGACGCCTGACTTCGTCAAGCCCTGCCCGCAGGAAGTGACGGATATGTACAACCGCATCTGGACGCGGCTGAAGCAATAAGGCACTGCACGCAGGGTGGGGCGCATACTGGCGCCCCACCCTTTTTCGTGTCCGCACGTCCCAATTCCAAGGATCCTTTCCGCATGACGCCCCCCAACGCCGCTTCTCCCAAGGGCACGGTTGCACACGCACCTGCTGCCGCCGCACCCGCAGCGGCGGCCCTCCACCCCGCTGCTGCGCAGGGCGCCGTTCCGCCTGCCCCAGCGTCCGCGCCGCGCGCGGCGCCCGCGCAGCCAGCGCCGACAGCGCGCGACCACGGCATCATGCAAGGCTTTCCGCCCGCCCCCGAAGCGATCCCCGGCGCCAGCAACTGGGATCTGCCCCCGTTCAACCGCTGGTCGTTCTGCAACATGCGCAATCTCTTTCCGACCGCAGACGTGCAGCGTGGCACCGGCCCCGTGCGCACCCTGCCCTCGGCCCAGCAAGAGCTGCGCGCCATCCGCTTTCCCACGCTCGCAGGGACGCAGCAAACCGTCGGCGACTGGCTTGGCAGCAGCTATACCGATGGCTTCATGGTGATGAGCCGGGGCCGGGTTGTCCATGAAAGCTACCACAACAACATGGCCTCGCATCAGCTGCACCTGTCGCAGTCGGTGGCCAAATCGGTGGTCGGCACTCTGGCGGGTGTGATGCATGGCGAGGGCCTTGTGGATCTCGACACGCCGATGCCCCGCCTCGTGCCCGAGCTGGCCCATTCCGGCTATGCAGGCGCAACGCTGCGCCACGTGCTCGACATGCGCTCGGGCGTGCGTTTCAACGAGGATTACGGCACGCCCGGCTCGGACATGACGCGCATCGACATCGCCAGCGGCTGGCGCCCCACCGAAGGCGGCCATCCGCCCGCCACGATCCGCGACGTGATCCTGTCCCTGCCGCAAGAGCGCGGCCATGGCGAGGATTTCCACTATCGCTCGATCGAGACGGATGTGGTCGCCTGGGCGCTCGAACGGGCGGCAGGCGCATCGCTGGCCGATCTTCTGTCAGATCGCATCTGGTCGCGCATGGGCGCCGAGCGGGACGCCTATTTCACCGTCGATGGCGCCGGAACCGCGCTCGCCGATGGGGGCTTCAACGCGACGATGCGTGACTACGCGCGCATTGGCCTTCTCCTCCTTGAGGGGGGCGCATGGAACGGCGATCAGATCGTGCCCGAGGACTGGATCCGCGCCAGCGCATCGGGCGACCGCGCCGTCTTTGGCGAGCCCTATACCGCCACCTCGCCCAAAGGTGCCTATAGCCGGCAATGGTGGGTCCACGATGCGGCGCGCGGCGATTTCATGGCGCGCGGCGTCTTTGGCCAGCTGATCTATCTGGACCCGAAAACCGAGTTTCTGGCCGTCAAACTGTCCAGCTGGCCCGATTTCCTGATCCACAGCTATACGGTCGACATGCTCAGCGCCGTGACCACCATCCGCGACGCGCTGTCGCCCAGCTAAGACGCCCTGTTTTTAGGCCCTGTTTCGAGGCCCTGATGATTGCAGCGCCCCGCGCGCCCTGCCACAGTCGGCCGGGCGCGCCGGGCATCGCGCGACGTTTCTGAAGGCGGGACCATGCGCATCATCCACACCGCAGACTGGCACCTCGGGCACAGCCTCAACGGCTGGGGCCGCGAAGAGGAGCATCGCCTCTATTTCCAGCGCCTCGCAGATGTGATCGAGCGAGAAGAGGCCGATGTCCTGCTGGTCGCAGGCGACGTATTTGACAGCTCCAACCCCTCGGGCGAGGTGCAGGGCCTGCTTTATGATGCGCTGGCCGAGTTCAAGCGCCGCCGTCCCGGCCTGACCACCATCATCAGCGGCGGCAATCACGACCCGGCCCAACGCCTCGAGGCACCGATGCCGGTGCTGCGGGCCATGGATGTGCATGTGGTTGCCACCGTCCGCCGCAGCGAGGGGCAGATCGACATCGCGCGCCATCTGTTCGGTGTCGGCGGCACCGAGGGCGCGCCCGCGCTCTACGTCCTTGCGATCCCCTTCCTGCGCGCCTCGGACCTCACCGGGCTGAATGCCGAAGGCGCCGATCCGGTGGTGGATGCCGCCAGCCGCTTTTACGCCGAGATCACCGCAGAGGCGCAAAAGGTTGTGGGGGACGCCCCCCTCATCGCCACCAGCCATCTGCATTGCACAGGCGGGCTGGAGAGCGAGGGCGCCGAACGGCGCATCCTGATCGGGGGCGCGCACGCCCTGCCGCCCAGCGTATTTCCCGAGTGTCTGGCCTATGTCGCGCTGGGGCATCTGCACGGGCAGCAGACGCTCAAGGGCGGGCGGGCGCGCTATTCGGGCGCGTGCTTTCCGCTGTCGTCCTCGGAAATCCGGCACGACCAAGGCGTCACCCTGATCGAGATGGAGGGCGCCACAGCCACGCATCGCCACATCTCGATCACGCGCCCTGCCGAGGTGCTGCGCGTTCCCGCCAGCGGCACGATCGACATCACCGATCTGCCCGCCGCGCTGGCGCACGTCACCTATGATCCCGCGCTGCCGATGGGCCTGCGCCCCCTCGTCTACATCGAGATCGCGCCGACCGATGCCGCCTCGGTCCTCATGACAGATGCCGCACGCCTCGTCGCCGAACGGGGGCTGCGCCTGGGCGGCGCGCGGGTGCAGCGCAAGCGCGACCCGCAGGCCCCCGCGCCCGCGCCGGTCTCAAGCCTGCGCGAGACGGACCCCGAGACACTTTTCACGGCGGCCTATGAGGACAAGAACGGGATTGCGCCGGAGGCGCGCCACATCAGCGCCTTTCGCGACATCGTGGCCGGAGAGTAGCGCATGGACATCCTGCAAATCCGGGGCGAGAATATCGCCAGCCTCGCGCGCGCCTTCGACATCCGCCTCGATGCGCCGCCCCTCCTTGGTGCGGGGCTATTTGCCATCACCGGCCCCACCGGATCGGGCAAATCCAGCCTCCTTGATGCCATGTGCCTTGCGCTTTACGGCGATTGCCCGCGCCTTGGCAGCGCGGGCGTCAGCGACACTGTGCCCGATGTCAGCGGCGAGATGCTGCAATCGTCGGACGCGCGCACCATCCTCAGGCGCGGCGCGGCCTCGGGCCATGCCACAGTGCGTTTTGTCGCGCGCGACGGCGCGGAATACGAGGCCAGTTGGTCGGTCCGGCGCGCTTACGGCAAATCCTCGGCCAAGCTGCAAAGCGTGGACCGCAGCGTCACACGGCTCAGCGATGGCAAAATCCTGGAAAACCAGACGCGCGCGGTGAACGAGCGCATCGTGGCTCTCACAGGGCTGACCTACGACGAATTCCGGCGCTCGGTGCTGCTGGCGCAGGGCGATTTCGACAGCTTTCTCAGCGCCAGAACGTCCGAGCGCGCGGCGATCCTCGAAAAAGTCACCGGAACCGGGCTGTATCGTGACATCTCAAAGCGCGTCTTTGCCGCCCATGCCGCCGCCGAACGCAAGGTGCAGGACCTCGAAACGAAGCTGGGCGAGCATAACGTGCTCAGCGACGAGGCGCGCGCGGAGCTGCAGGCGCAGATGGACCGCCTGACCGCAGAGCGCGCCAAGGCCCGGATCGCCATCGCCGCGACGCAGCAGGGTATCGAGCGTCACGAGGCGCTGGAGGGCGCGCGCCTGCGCAGCGCGCAGGCCGCCGAAGCCCTGAGCGAAGCCACCGCCATTTGGGCCGCGCGGCAGGGCGATGTGGCGCAGCTGGCCCGGCTGGAGCGCGCGGCAGGAATACGCGCCGAGCATACCGAACTGACGCGCGCACAAGAGGCAGAGGCCGAGGCACGCGGCATCGAGGCCGCGCAGGCAGAGGCAGCGACGCTAGCAGAGGCAGCTCTCTTCACAGCCGAAGCCGACCTCGCGCGCCACCGCGCGGCGCATGACCAGATCGAGGCGCGCTTTGCCGAACTGGGCAAGATATGGGACCGAGCCGCAGCCCTCGACGTTCAGGTCGAGCAGGCGATGGTCGAGGAAGGCAAGGCGAAGGACGCATATGAAGCCAGCCACGCCGAAGCAAAGGCCGCGCAGGCAGCGCTGGAGGAGGCGACCCGGCTGCGCGCGGGTCTCGACGCGCAGATGGCGCCGCTGCGCACCCAAATCGAGGCTGACCCGCAGGGCGATGCCCTGATCGCGGCCTGGCCCGTATTGAGCGACCGGATCGAACGGCGCATCGCGGCTTGCGCTGCCGGCGCCAAGGCCCGCACGCGGCACGCCGAGCTGCGCGGCCAGATGCAGGGCGCGCAGGCGCGCAAGGCCGCCATCGCCGAGGCGCTGGAAAAGGCCCGCACCCGAACCGCAGCGATCGAGGCCGAGGCGCTGGCCCGCACCCCTCGCCGCGATGCCTTGCACGCCAAGGCCCCGGCCCAGCGTCTGGCCCGGCTGGAGCGCAGTGCGAGCGCGGTGCGCAATCTGCGCGCCCTGGCGCGCCAATACATCGAGGAGGCGGGCCACGCCGACGCCCATCTGCGGGGCCAAGAGGCGGCGCGCAACATCATCACGGCCAGCGAGGCGGCGCAGACCGAAGCGCAAGAGGAGCGCACCCGCGCCGAGGCGCAGATCGCAGCGCTTGAGGCGCCGGCGGGTCTGGCCGAGGCGGCGCTGTCTGCCGAGGCACACGCGCTGCGCCTGCATCTTGTGGATGGCCAGCCCTGCCCTGTCTGCCACGCGCGGGCGCACCCTGTGCACGACGACAGCGCCACGCGCACCCTCGCCGAAGATCTGCGAGCCAAGCTGAACGCAGCGCGCACTGCCTTGCGCCGCGCCGTCACCGCGCAGGAGGCCAGCGCGGCACGCGCCGATCAGGCGCAGGGTGATCTTGCCCAGCTTGGGCAGCGGCATCAAAGCGCGCTGGACCTCTTGCGCGGAATCGAGGCTGAGTATGCCCGCGCCTGTGAGGCCGAGGCAGAAGGGCCGATTGCAGATCGCATTCCGCCTGCGCCGGCTGACGCCGGGCCAGACCTTGATGCCCTTGCGCAGACGCTGGCCGGATGGCAGGCCAGCCTTGAGGCTGAGCTGGCCGAGCTTGAAGCGCTGGATGCGCAAGCGCAGGCCGATGAGGCGCAACTGACCGAATGCGCCCGCGAGATGCGCGCCCTCGAACGTGAGCGCGCCGAGATCAATGAGGCGGGCGGCGAGGCGCAAAGGCATCTGGATGCCGCCGCCTCGGAGGTGGACACGCAGGCACGCACGCGGGAGGATCTGGATGCCGCCCTGAGCCGCGATTTCGCGGATCTGGGCCTAAGCTGGGACAGCTTCGATGCCGAGGGCGCGGCGAATCTGGCCGATCTTGCCCAGCGCAAGGATGCCCATGCGGCGGCGCGGGACGCGCTCCAATCGCTCGCAGAAGAAAAACGCGCGGCAGAGCGCGCCGTCGAGACGGCGCAGGCGCATCATGAGACCCTGCAAAAGGCCGCTGCCGAGCTTGAGGCCGCATGGCGAGAGCGACAGAGCACGCGCGAGACCGCCGAGGCCCAGCGCGCCGCGCTTCTGGGCGGCGAGGAAACATCCTCGCATAGAACCGCCTTCAACCAGCGCCGCAAGGCGGCACAGGACGCCAAGGAGGCTGCCACCGAGGCGCATGGCGCCGCCGCGTCGGCCCTCTCGGGCGCGAAGGCCAGCCATAGCGCGGCAACCCGCGCACTGACCGAGGCGACCGCGCGCACCGCCAAGGCCGAGGCCGCGCTCAGCGCCGCGCTGGCGCGCGCGGGCCTTGAGCCTGCCGAGGCAAAGGAGTTGCTGGGCTGGAGCGCTGAGAGCGCAAGCGCCCTGAGCGACGCGGTAGAGGCGGCAAGGGACGCCCTCGTGAGGGCTCAGCAAAGCGCCGAGAACCGGAAGGCGGATCTGGCCGAATTGGAAAAGGCGGGTGTGCCCGAAACACCCCTGCCCGATCTTCGGCAAACGCTTGAGGCGCAGAAGGCCGAGGAGACCCAGCGCGTCGAGGATCAGACGACGATCCGAAACCGCCAGCAGGCCGACCGCGAGACCCGCGCGCGCATGGCCGATATCGCCGCCAGGATCACCGCCGCCAAGGCCGACTGCGATACACTGGCCGCCATCAACGACACGATCGGCTCGGCCAGCGGCGACCGCTTTGCGACCATCGCGCAGGAGGTCACGCTGGCCCTTCTGGTCGAGCAGGCCAACCATCACCTTGCGGACATCAAGCCGCGCTACCGGCTGGCGCGCGGTCAGGGCAAGCTGTCGCTGCATGTGGTCGACGAGGATATGGCGGGCGAGATCCGCTCGACCCGCAGCCTGTCGGGGGGCGAGCGGTTTCTCGTGTCGCTGGCGCTTGCGCTCGCGCTGGGGGCCGTGGGCGGCTCGGGCACGATATCGGGCACGCTCTTTATCGACGAAGGCTTCGGCACGCTGGACGCGGGCAGCCTCGACATGGCGATCGACGCGCTCGAGGCGCTTCAGGCACAGGGGCGCATGATCGGCGTCATAAGCCACGTTCAGGCAATGCAGGACCGCATCCCGGTGCAGATCCAGATCAAGTCACGCGGCGCGGGCGCCAGCGAAATGGTGCTGCGCGCCGATTAATGCCTCATGGCCCCTCCCGACATTGCCCAAGATAATATGCCAGAGCAATGTTGCGCCTTTGCCTAGTCCAAACGCGGCCTTCATCGTTGCCAAATTGCGAGACAAGTGCATATTGTGAAAGATTGTTAGGCAGGCAGAGCTTTCTGCCTGAAATTCTTTAGACCTTCAGCGCCTAGATCGAGGGCGTCCGGGGTCCTGCGGAACGGGGGGAAAGCGCGACGTGAAAATTGGTGTTCCAAGTGAAGTGATCGAAGGTGAGGCGCGCGTTGCGATGACGCCCGAAAGCGCGGCCCAACTGCAAAAACTGGGGTATGATTGCGCGATCCAGAGCGGCGCAGGCAAGCAAGCGGGATTTACCGACGCCGCCTATGAGGCCGCCGGGGTCGAGGTGGTCAAATCCGCCGCCGAACTGTGGAAGACCAGCGATATCGTCGCCAAGGTGCGCGCGCCGAACGCCACCGAGCTCAAGCGGTTGCGGCAGGATCAGACGCTGATCTCATTCTTCAATCCGGGTGGCAACGAAGAGGGCATGGAGGCCGCGCGCAAGTCCGGCGCCAGCGTCATCGCGATGGAAATGGTGCCGCGCATCAGCCGCGCGCAAAAGATGGATGCGCTGTCGTCCATGGCCAATATCGCGGGCTACCGCGCGGTGATCGAGGCGGGCAACAACTTCGGCCGCTTCTTCACCGGCCAAATCACGGCGGCGGGCAAGATGCCCCCGGCCCGTGTGCTGGTCATCGGCGCGGGCGTCGCGGGCCTTGCGGCTATTGGCACCTCAACCTCGCTGGGCGCGATCACGCTGGCGTTCGACGTGCGCCCCGAAGTGGCCGAGCAGGTCGAAAGCATGGGCGCCGAGTTCGTCTATCTCGACTTTGAGGAGGCCGCAGACGGCGCGGCGACAGGCGGCTATGCGTCGGTTTCGAGCCCCGAATTCCGCGAGGCGCAACTGGCCAAGTTCCGCGAGTTGGCGCCCGAGGTCGACATCGTCATCACCACGGCCCTCATTCCAAACCGCGAGGCGCCCGAGCTGTGGACCGAGGACATGGTCAAGGCGATGAAGCGCGGATCGGTCGTCGTGGATCTTGCCGCCGAAAAGGGCGGGAATTGCAAGCTGACCGTGATGGACGAAAAGATCGTCACCGACAACGGTGTGACAATCATCGGCTATACCGATTTTCCCAGCCGCATGGCCGCGCAATCGTCGAGCCTTTATGCGACCAACATCCGCCATATGATGAGCGATCTGACCCCAGAGAAGGACGGCAAGATCAAGCATGACATGGAGGATGATGTCATTCGCGGCGCTACCGTGGTGCACGCGGGCGAGATCACCTATCCGCCCCCGCCGCCCAAGGTGAACGCGATCGCGGCCAAGCCCAAGCAAAACACGCCCGCCCCAACCGCCGAAGAGAAAAAGGCGGCCGAACTGGCGCTCTTCAAGAAACAGACCAAGAGCCAGGTGACGCTTCTGGTCGTGGGCGCGGCCGTGATGATCCTGATCGGCGCCTTTGCACCGTCCAGCTTCATGAGCCATTTCATCGTCTTCGTGCTGGCCTGCTTCATCGGCTTTTCCGTCATCTGGGGCGTGTCGCACTCGCTGCACACCCCGCTGATGGCCGTAACGAACGCCATTTCCGGCATCGTCATCCTCGGCGCGCTCTTGCAGATCGGGTCCGGCTCGTGGCTGGTCGTCTTGCTGGCCGCCATTTCGGTCTTCATCGCCACCATCAACATCGTGGGGGGCTTCCTCGTGACGCGCCGCATGCTGGCGATGTTCCAGAAATCCTGAGAGGACAGCACATATGACCCTGGGTATCGTTTCCGCCGCCTATATTGCGGCGGCAGTCCTCTTCATCCTGTCGCTGGGCGGCCTTTCGGGGCAGGAAAGCGCCAAGCGTGCCGTATGGTATGGCATTTTCGGCATGGGCGCGGCGGTGGTGGCCACCGTCTTTGGCCCCGGCGTGGGCAACTGGTTCATCGTTCTGGTGATGATCGCCGGCGGCGCGGTGCTGGGCTGGTATGTGGCCAAGCGGGTCGGCATGACCGAAATGCCGCAACTGGTGGCCGCGCTCCACTCCTTCGTGGGCCTTGCGGCTGTCTTCATCGGCGTCAATGCCTACCTGGAGCTGCAATATGTGATCGCGCTGCGCCCGATGATCCCGGCGGCCGGCGCCGAGGCATGGCTGGCCGAGCAGGGCTTGACCGGCTTTGCCGAGTCGCTGGTTTACAAGGATGCAGCCGAACAGGCGATCCTGCGCTTCGAGGTCTTCCTCGGCGTCTTTATCGGCGCGGTAACCTTCACCGGCTCGGTCGTCGCCTTCGGGAAGCTGGCGGGCAAGATCACGTCCAAGGCCGAGAAACTGCCGGGCGGCCATATGCTGAACGCGGCGGCCGCGGCGGCATCGCTGCTTTTGCTCATCCTCTTCATGAATGGCGCGGGCATCTGGACGCTCCTCATCATGACGCTGCTGGCCTTCTTCATCGGCTATCACCTCATCATGGGGATCGGTGGCGCGGACATGCCCGTCGTCGTTTCGATGCTGAACTCCTATTCGGGCTGGGCAGCGGCGGCGATCGGCTTCAGCCTTGGCAATGACCTCTTGATCGTGACAGGCGCGCTGGTCGGCTCATCGGGTGCGATCCTCAGCTACATCATGTGCAAGGCGATGAACCGCTCGTTCATCTCGGTCATCCTTGGCGGCTTTGGCAATACCACCGGCCCCGCGATGGAGGTCGAAGGCGAACAGGTGCCCATCGACGAGGCAAGCGTTGCCGCCGCGCTGAACGATGCGTCCAGCATCGTGATCGTGCCCGGCTACGGCATGGCCGTTGCACAGGCCCAAGGCGCCGTGTCCGATCTGGTGAGCAAGCTGCGCGCCAAGGGCAAGACCGTGCGCTTTGCCATCCACCCTGTCGCGGGCCGCCTGCCCGGCCATATGAACGTGCTCTTGGCCGAGGCCAAGGTGCCCTACGACATCGTGCTGGAGATGGACGAGATCAACGACGAGTTGAAGGACACCGACGTGGCGATCGTCATCGGCTCGAACGACATCGTGAACCCGGCGGCGCAAGAGGATCCCAACTCGCCCATCGCCGGGATGCCGGTGTTGCGGGTGTGGGAGGCGCGGCAGGTCTTCGTGCTCAAGCGCGGTCAGGGCACCGGCTATTCGGGGATCGAGAACCCGCTCTTTTACCGCGAGAACACGCGCATGTTCTACGGCGATGCCAAGGCGTCGATCAACGGTCTGTTGCCCCAGATCGACTGAAACGCTCAATTCTGCGCGGCCCGTTTCGACACATCCTCGACACAGGCCGCGATCAGACCCTATGTGACCGCCAGAACGAGAGCGCCAGAACGAGAAAGGCCCCCGATAGCACCGGGGGCCTTTGTTGCCTTATGAAGGCCGAACCGACGGAGAGTTGATTACTCGGACGCTTCTTCGCCCGCTTCGGGATCGAGCGAGACGATATAGGCCCAGACGTTGGCCGCATCCTCTTCGGAGCGCAGTTTGTAGGCCATGTTGCCACGGGCGCGATTGTTGTCCAGTTGTTCCTTCAGCCAGCCTGTGGGGTCCTGAACGTAGCCAACAAAGGTTTCTTCGTTCCACTCCAGCCCCTCATCTTCACCAGCTGCGGCCATCGACTTGGAGTAACGGAAGCCCTCGACGGACCCGAGCGTGCGACCGGAGATCCCGTAAAGATTGGGGCCGACCTGGCCATTGCGCCCTGCCAGCACCTCGCCATCGTCATTTTCGACGACATGGCATGCCTGGCACTGGTTGAAGATGGATTCGCCTGCTTCCGCATCGCCGCTGGCGACATCTTGGGCAAAGGCCGGTGCTGCCAGCAGCACCGTCGCGGTAAGGGTCGCTTTAAACATGTAAATCTCCTCAGTTCATGTTCAGGTAATAGTTTATCTTAGGTCAAGTAGAGCAATCCATCTGTGAAGAAAGTCATGCACGGATAAATTTGCTATGCAATGTCACGCGACCGCGCGGGATATCGCGCATTGCTTCCACAGCATCACCAGCGCGCTCATGAGATAGTCGATGTCGGTATCTTTATGCAGCGGCGATGGCGTAAAGCGCAGTCGCTCGGTGCCCTTGGGAACGGTCGGATAGTTGATGGGCTGCACGTAGATGCCCCATTCATCCATCAGGTAATCAGCCAGCATCTTGGTCTTGATCGGATCCCCGATGAGAACAGGCACGATGTGGCTGTCGTTTTGCATATGCGGGATACCGGCCGCATCAAGGCGGCGGCGCAGCGATGCGACCTGCCGGCGTTGCTGCATCCGCTCAAAGCTGGAGACCTTGAGATGCGCAATCGAGGTGCGCGCGGCGGCGGCCACGGCGGGCGGCAGGGCCGTAGTAAAGATGAACCCACTCGCAAAGGAGCGGATGAAATCGCACAGCGGGGCCGAGCCGGTGATATAGCCGCCCACGACGCCGAAGGCCTTGCCCAGCGTGCCCTCGATCAGGGTAATGCGATGGGCCAGCCCCTCGCGCTCGGAGATGCCGCCACCGCGCGGGCCATAAAGGCCAACGGCATGAACCTCATCGAGGTAGGTCATGGCGCCGTATTTCTCGGCCAGCTCGACGATCTCGCGCATGGGGCAGATGTCGCCATCCATCGAATAGACCGACTCGAAGGCGATGATCTTGGGCACATCCGCAGGCAGCGCCTGCAGCTTGGCCTCCAGATCGGCGACGTCGTTATGCTTCCACAGCACTTTGGTTGCGCGAGAGTGGCGAATGCCCTCGATCATGCTGGCATGGTTGCCCGCATCCGACAGGATCACGCAATCCTTGAGCCGGCTGCCAAGGGTCGAAAGCGCCGCCCAGTTCGACACATATCCCGAGGTAAAGAGCAGCGCCGCCTCCTTGCCATGCAGATCGGCCAATTCGGCCTCCAGCAGCAGGTGATCGTGGTTGGTGCCCGAGATGTTGCGCGTGCCCCCTGCCCCTGTGCCGGTGCGCTGAACGGCCTCGCACATCGCGTCGATGACGGCCGGGTTCTGGCCCATGCCAAGGTAGTCGTTCGAACACCAGACGGTGACATCCTTCACGCCATCCCCGCTGTGCCGCGCCGCTTTGGGGAATTTGCCGCATTTGCGCTCGAGCTCGGCAAAAACGCGATAATTGCCCTCGTCTTTGAGAGTGTCAATCTGCGCTTGGAAAAGGCTATCAAAGTCCATGGGTCTTGCTTTCTTTTGAGGTCGTTCTGGTGGGCGCAGGCAACATCCAGCGCCACAGTCTAGCATCAGGAAGCGGCACGATCATCAGCCAATGCTCGACCAAGGCGAGCGCGGACAGGGATGAGAGCAGCGCGGCGGCGACAAGGCCCGCATCACTTTGCGCCATCCAGAGCTGGCGCAGGAAAAAGGCAGTGCCGAAGCTGAGGATCGTGATCGACAGCGGAAACATCAGCGTCACGGAACGCTGGCGGAAATAGCTGGTCAGATGCGCCAGCGGCTCTGGCACGAATTCGGTATTGATGCGCGGCACGCCGAAAAAGACATTCAGCTTGGCCGAAATGCGCGCCACGAACAAAATGAGATAGGTCCAAAGCGCGATATCCGTCGGCTGCCCATAGCTGAGCGCCGCGACGATCAGCAGCCCGGCAAGCAGGGCCATCTCGTGATAGGCAACCGTCCACCAGGCGCGGAAAAAGCGCGCGCCGGTGGCCAGACCCTTGGGGCATGCGCGGCGCTCGGGGCCGGTGATGACACCCGACAGAAATGCCAGTTCGACCCAGCCCCAGATCGCAAGCGCACCGATAAAGCCGCTGTAGGCTGCCGTGACGCCCAGCCCTGAGGCCGAGGTGCCGACCATGACAAGGCCAAGAACCAAAAGAGGCAGGCCGAGCAAAGTGTTCATCAGATGCGCCCTGCCTCGCTGACGGTCGGCACGGCGCACCGCAATCAGGATCGCCCCGGTGGAGAACCACCAGACGAAAAGGGCCGTGCAGGCCGCGATCCAGACTTCTGCGAACATCAGTATGCGGGCTCCAGTCGGCTGCTTGCGGGCAGCTCATTGGGGATCGACGGGATGGTGTAGAGCGCGGCAAAGGCGAAGGTCGCCTTGGCCATGCCCGCCAGCCTCGATGCCGTGCCCGCGATGCCGCCGCGCGCCTTGCCCTTGGCCACCTGCACCGATGCCCGTTCGAGCCGGTCCAGATTGGGGCGCCAGCGGGGGTGGTCGATGTCGAGGGTAAAGGGAAAAGCTTGCTTGGAGATCTCGGATGTCTTGCGAAAGACCTCCTGACCATACCAGGTCGTGTCGACACCCAGCGCCTCGTGAAAGAGGGGGCGTTGATGGTCGCGCACCCACATCGTGCTGTAGACCGCCGTCAGAAAGAACTTGATCCACAGCTTGTTGGAAAAGCTCTGCGTCAGCTTGGGATCGGTGCGCAGCAAGAGGGCAAAGGCCTCGCCATGGCTGAACTCGTCATTGCACCACTCGCGGAACCACTTGAAAATCGGGTGAAAGCGATACTCGGGGTGCTGCTCGAGATGGCGATAGATCGTGATATACCGCGCATAGCCGATCTTTTCGCTGAGATAGGTGGCGTAATAGATGAACTTCGGCCGGAAATAGGTGTATTTCTTTTGCCGGGTAAGAAAGCCCAGGTTGACCGCGATGCCCGCCTCGCGCAGCGCATCGTTGATGAAGCCGGCATGGCGCGCCTCGTCGCGGGCCATCAGCTGAAAGAGGGTCGTGATATCCTCGTTCGAGCCACGCCGCTTCATTTCCTTGTAAAGGACGCAGCCTGAAAACTCGGCGGTGCAGCTTGAAATCAGAAAGTCGATGAACTCGCGTTTGAGCTTGGGCTCCATCCCGTCCCAATCGACCTCGTCCCAGTCCTCGTTCTTCTTGAAGTGGCCCCGGTTGGGGTCGGCCTTCATGCCCGCGATCATCTGGTCCCATTCCTCACGGACGGGGCTGACGTCGATGGCATCCATCTCGTCAAAATCGGTCGTATAGAACCGCGGCGTCAGCAGCGTGTTCTGCATGGCGACATCTGTCGCGGCCTCGTTGCTGAGGGGCGGCAGCGCCTCCTGACGGGCGATGGCCTCTTCGGCGGTCGCGGCGGTCGAGGAGTGCGGAACGTTCTGGGTATTCATGACATCACCTCTTCGGAGAAGGAGAATTCGCAAAGCTCCATGAATTCGAAATCCCCGGTCGCGCGGGTCCAGAGCTGCTCCAGCTTGCTGGCGCGGGTGATCGTCGCCTCGCGGTGCTCTTCGACGACCTCGCCGTAGGGCGCCATGATCTCGGCGCCGTGAACAAGCACGCTGTCACCGGGGTTGATGATTGCTCCGTTCTCGAAACGCACATGCGCGCTGAGCTCTTCAAAGCGGTGCGACACGGTAACGGTGCACGGCGCTTTTTCCTTGGTTCTCGTTATCAGTCCCATCAGGTTCCCTCCTTGTGATGGTAATCAGTCGACCAGCTTGGCGAAGGCGGCGACGTTATCTGCTCCATATCCAATGAGTTCTATGGACCAGTCGGTTGCGGTGTCTTGGATGGCGATGTTGCCGTTTTCGCGGCGGATCAGCCGCACGGGGTCTGTGTCGGGAACCCCTTGTACGTAGCGGTGGCGCGCAAGCACGCGCCAGACCACGCCAACAAATCCCATCTTGTCCTCGGACGAGAGTGCGATGACGTTGTCCTGCGCGTCCAGCACCGTCACGTTGCCGTCACGGGTGCCGACCATCTTGATGACGCGTTCGGCCTCGATGGGTGCCTCGATCAGAACGCCTGATTTGGGCATGTCGGTCAGCTGGGCATAGCCCGCAAGTCCGAGCGTGAGGCCCATCAGCGTGAACATGGCGATCACCATGAAACGCGGGACCATCTCGGGCTGGGGCGGTCTTGATCTTAGGTCTGTGGCTGTCATGTCGTTCACTCCGCTGCGATGGCTGTCGGCGCGGGGCTGCGCGTGATCTGCGGGACGCTGGTGCGGATCTCGGCGGCCTCGGCAAAGATCTCGGCGACCTCCCTAGCGTTCGGGATGCAGCGCAGCGCGGGCTGCGTGCGGGCCATGTGCCAGGGCCGGATATGCGGCCAGGTCATCGCATAGGAAAGCCGCGTGTCCCCCAGCAACTCGAACGCGATGGTGCCCTTGCCCGAGCGGCGCGTGGCCAGGCTTGCACTGCCGATCTGCGTGTAAGGCAGGTTCAGCGTCATGGTCAGCGCGGCGCCGATGCGCATCCCGACGCGCTTGTTGGTCAAGGTATAGACCGTCGCGCGCGACTGGACGAAGGCCAGCCCCATGATGACCGCGCAGCAAACCGCGCCAATCAGAAGGAACGGCACCGCATGCAGTATCGCCTGCCCCAGCGGCAGCTGCGTCGAGGAGACCCCGACGCGCCACACCGCCAGCAAGACGAAATATCCGGCGACCCAAGGCAAAGACAGGGCCTCGACGGACAGCCGCCACGCGGAGGGCCTGCCCTGCCACAAGATATGCTCGCCCTCTGGCAGAGCCTCGGGCAGGCCCCTTACGGGTTCGAATTT
The DNA here is from genome assembly GCF_037083805.1 of Roseovarius sp. D0-M9. NCBI lineage: Bacteria > Pseudomonadati > Pseudomonadota > Alphaproteobacteria > Rhodobacterales > Roseobacteraceae > Roseovarius > Roseovarius sp. D0-M9. The sequence continues at coordinate 49,993 of NZ_JBAPKZ010000016.1, forward strand.
GAAATCATCGTGGTTCATGACATCTCCCCTTTCGGCTATGGATCACAGCTGCGCTTCGACGCGCTTGGGGTCGGCATAAAGCGTGCCGCCCGCATACCAAGCCATGATCTTTTCTTCTTCCAGCATGGTGATTTGACCGTCACCCTTGGTTTGCGGCACCCCGGCGAATTGCGCGGAATAGATCGACCGCACCTTGACCCGATCACTCTTGATCCGGCACATGTTGATCGGGATGAGGCGTGTCTGGCCCGAACCTTCGGGGTTCAGATCGACCACAAGGAAGCGCACGAGGCTTTCGGGCACGTCGATCCACATGTCGATGATGCGCCCCACGACCTCGCCGTCACCTGCGACGACGGCTTTGCCGCGCGGATCGCGCCCGGCGCTAACGTGGAAATCGGGCAGCGATGCCATTGGCTTGATCTTGGCATGGCCGTGGCCGTCCAGTTCGGGCAGATCGCGGCGCGGTGCCCATGCGGCGGGGCCGACACCGGCCACCATCGGATCACCGATCGGCAGATAGGGCGAGCCCGCGCTGTCCGACGACCGCTCGAGCGCAAGACTTGCGCGATCTGCGCGCTGGCCCGACGGCACAGTGACCTCCCCGCGCCCATGGGGCAGCTTGAACGTCTTGTCCGACGGCAGCGAAAAGAGGCCCTCGCGCGGTTTGCCGTGACCTGTTTCGTCCTCCAGCGGATAGCCTTCGCGCATGTTCTCGGTCTGAAGGTAATAGACCAAGAGGGCGAAGAAGAGCCAGAAACTCCAGATTGCGGCGCTGGCCAGATCGAAATCGCCGAAGAATGTTTGACTGAACATTTTGATGTCCTCCCGGATTTATGTCGGAAAATCCGCAAGGCCGATCGGCCCAGAAGATTTGTGACGGGCCCTGATCCGCACAAGCGGACCCAAGGCGATGAGCGTTAAGAAAAGCAAATACATTTCAAGGTGGTAGACGAATGAATAGCCGGTGGCCGGCGTGGCCAGCGCCGCGCCCAGCTTGCCCGACATGGCGAGCGCATCGACAAGATCGCGCAGCGCACCCCCGGCGAAGATGGCAAGGCCCGCCGCAGTCGCCTGCGCCGCGCCCCAGGCCCCAAGGGCAAGGCCACGGTCGGCGGCGCCCTTGGTGCTCATCGTCATGGCCGCGTTCAGTGTCGAGACCGCAAAGAGACCGCCGCCGAAACCGATGCCCGCCGCCCCGACGAAAAAGATCGTGGCCGAGTCCATCGGTGCGGCAAAGACAACGGCCGAGAATCCCGCAAGCCCCGCCAGAAGGCCCCGCGCCGCAAGGCGGTAGGGATCCTGGCCGTGGCTCAGCCAGCGCGCGGCCAGTGCAAAGGCAATCAGCGCACCCGCAGCCCAAACCGCCGTCAGCAGCGTCGTCGCCGACACGCTAAGCCCCAGGATCTGCCCGCCGAACGGCTCCAGCAGGATGTCCTGCATGTTGAAGGCCATCGTGCCGAGAAACACCACCACAAGGAGGCGCCCGGCGCTGCCGCCGCCAATGAAATCGGACCATGCGTCGCGAAATTGCGGACGCGGCGCGGCACGCTCGGTCTTGGTCATCGGCTTGACCTTTTCCTGCTTCCACAGGGCCAGCATGTTGAGCGCAACGGTCACGACCGCCGCCCCCTGCACCACCTGAATCAGGCGCAGCTCGCTGAAGTCGCGCAGGAGCGTGCCGAGGATGATGGACGATACCAGCATGCCGACGAGGAACATCACGTAAAGGAGGGCAACGACACGCGGGCGCGTCTCATCATCGGCGCGGTCAGCGGCCAGCGCAAGGCCCGCCGTTTGGGTCATATGCATACCGATGCCGGTCAGAAGAAAGGCAAGGCCCGCCCCCAGCTCGGCCGCGAAAGGCACGTCCATCGCCTGCCGACCGGTAAAGAGGACGAGACCCATCGGCATGATCGCCAATCCGCCGAACTGCCAGAGCGTCCCGAACCAGAGGTAGGGAACGCGGCGCCAGCCAATGGCCGAGCGGTGATTGTCAGATCGGAACCCCAGCAGCGCCCGGAAGGGCGCCGACAGGACCGGGATCGCAATGAAGAACGCCACGATCATCGCTGGCACCGAAAGCTCGACGATCATCACGCGGTTGAGCGTGCCCAGCAGCAGAACCGCCGCCATGCCCACCGACACCTGAAAAAGCGACAGGCGCAACAGCTGGCCCATGGGCAGACCCTCGCTGGCCGCATCCGCGAAGGGCAGCAGACGAGTTGTCAGACCTTTCAGGGATTTGGCGCGAAAGATCATGGGCGGAACTCCAGGGCCGACGAGATGTAGAAGCCGGAATTCACCCGCTCGACCGCGCGCAACGTGCCGGCAACATCGGCAGCATACATGGCCCGCTCGATCCCGCGCAGATTATGCGGGACCATCGTGGGCGAGCGATCAGACCGTGGAAACATCTGCCCGACGCGCCACATCGCCATCAGAAGCGGCGTGCGCGGCGCGAGGGTAAAGACAAAGCTGTTCGCAAGGCGCGGCGCGAGGCGGTCCAGGCAGCCCGCGATGTCGCCTGCGCCGTAGTAGATCATGCTGTCCATCGCCAGCGCGTAGTCGAAATCGCCCAGCTCGGGCATCAGCATGTCGCCCGCGCGGAACGTGATGCGCGAGCGCACCTCGGCAGGGCAGCGCTTTTGTGCAATGTCGATCAGCGCGGGCGAGATGTCGATCGCAACCACATCCGCGCCCCGCTCGGCCAGCGCCACGGCCATCGCCCCGGTGCCGCAGCCCGCATCGAGAACACGCGCGCCCCTCAAGTCGCCCGGCACCTGCGCCAGCATCACATCGCGCATCCGGTCGCGCCCGGCCCGCACCGTTGCCCGGATGCCCGACACGGGCGCGTCCGATGTCAGACGCTCCCACGTGCGGGTGGCCGTGCGGTCGAAGTAATCCTCGACCCGTGCGCGCGTGCGCTCATAGGTGGGGGCAGCGTCCATCAATCGAATCCCAGCAGTTCAAAGATTTCGCGGTCCGGCAGGGGCGCGGGCGCCAGCGGCTCGGTCCCGTTCCACAGCGTCTCGGCGAGGCGCATGTATTCCTTGCGGACCTGCACAATCTCTTCGTCGTCGGGCATCTCGAAGAGGGTCTTCTTCTTGAGGCGCGAGCGGCGGATCGCATCCAGATCGGGCATATGCGCGATCCGGTTGAAACCGACTGTCCGGCAATAGCGGTCCACCTCGTCCGTCTCGCGTGAGCGGTTGGCAACGCAGCCCGCGAGGCGCACCTTGTAGTTCTTGGACTTGGCCTGCACCGCGGCAATGATGCGGTTCATCGCATAAATGCTGTCGAAGTCATTTGCCGTGACGATCAGCGCGCGGTCGGCGTGCTGCAAGGGCGCGGCGAACCCGCCGCAGACCACATCACCCAGCACGTCAAAGATCACCACATCGGTGTCTTCCAGCATATGGTGCTGTTTGAGCAGCTTGACCGTCTGGCCGACCACGTAGCCGCCACAGCCGGTGCCCGCAGGCGGCCCGCCCGCCTCGACGCATTTCACGCCGTTAAAGCCCTCAAAGACGAAATCTTCGGCGCGCAGCTCTTCGGGGTGGAAATCCACCTCCTTGAGAATGTCGATCACCGTCGGCACCAGCGTGCCGGTCAGGGTGAAGGTGCTGTCATGCTTGGGATCGCAGCCGATTTGCAGCACCCGCTTGCCCAGCATCGAGAATGCCGCGCTGAGGTTGGATGATGTGGTCGACTTGCCGATACCGCCCTTGCCGTAGACGGAAAAGACCTTGGCGCCGGTGATTTCGGCGCCCTGCTCCTGATGCACCTGCACCGAGCCTTCGCCATCTTGGCCGCGCAGGATCGGGGGGGATTTGTCCAGTGCCATCGTGTAGTCTCCTTTCGGGCCTATTCGGCCGCAATGCCTTCCAGCCGATCCTCGAGCGCGTAGGCCGCGTTTTGAAGCTCGGTCAATGTGTCCTCATCAGGCGTCCAGTAGGATCTGTCGGACGCCTCAAGAAGTCTGCTGGCCATGCGCATGGATGCGCGTGGGTTGAGCGCGGCCAGCCGTTCGCGCATTTCCGTGTCGAGAACGAATGTCTCGGTCAGGCGGTGATACACCCAAGGCTCAATCTGCCCTGCGGTGGCGGACCACCCCATCGTGTTGGTGACATGCGCCTCAAGCTGGCGCACACCCTCGTGACCATGCTTGAGCAGGGCCTCGTAGAATTTCGGGTTCAGGCTGCGCGATCGCGTCTCGAGGCTGACCTGATCGGCCAGCGTGCGGACCTTGGTGCCGCCCAGCGTCTGATCGCCGATATAGACAGGCGTGTCGGTGCCGCCCCGCGCCCGCTTGACCGCGCGGGCGATGCCGCCCAGCGTGTCGAAGTAATGATCGACCGTGGTCACGCCCAACTCGACGCTTTCGAGGTTCTGATAGGCCAGATCGACATCGCCAAGCGCATTTTGCAGCAGCTCGCTGTTTTGGGCGGCCTTGCCGTCCACGCCGTAGGCAAAGGATTTTCGCGCCTGATAGGCATCGGCCAATTCGTCCTCGTCGCCGAACGCCGAGCTGTCGACCAGCTGATTGACGTTGGAGCCATAAGCTCCTTCGGCATTGGAGAAGACGCGCAAGGCGGCGGTCGGCATGTCGCAGCCCATTCTCTCGGCATAGCTGAGCGCATGGGCGCGGATGAAGTTCTGCTCCAGCGGCTCATCAGCCTCGGCGCATTTCAGCGCGGCCTCGGCCAGCATGCGGGTCTGCAAGGGCAGCAGATCGCGAAAGATGCCCGAGAGCGTCATGATGACGTCGATGCGCGGGCGGCCCAGCATCTCCAGCGGGATCAGATCGGCTCCGCAGAGGCGGCCATAAGCGTCAAAGCGCGGCGCGCAACCCATCAGCGACAGCGCCTGCGCGATCGGCCCGCCATCGGATTTGATGTTGTCCGAGCCCCAGAGCACCAAGGCGATGCTATGCGGCAGCGTCGGATGCGTCTCCAGCAGCGCCGCCGCCTGCTTGGCGCCGTCCTGCATGGCAAAGGCGGTGGGCATGCGGAAGGGGTCGAAGGCGTGAATATTGCGCCCCGTCGGCAGGATGGACGGATTGCGGATCAGATCACCGCCCGGCACCGGCGCGATGAACCGCCCCGCAAGAGCGCGCATCAGGCCGCCAAGCTCGGTCTCGTCCTGCAAGAGGACATCCGCATTCCGGCGCTCGGCGTCGGTGCAATGGGTCATGAGGGCGATCATGTCGGCGCGCTCTTCGTCGCTCAGCCTCTTTCCGACGATGTGCAGTCCGCTGGGGATCAACGCCGCCTCGGTTTCCAGCAGCTTCAGCCAAAGGCGCGCAGGATCGGCGCCGTCCAGATCGACCAGCTCGGCCTGATCGGCGATCAGCGCCTCGAGGTCCACGCGGCCCGCGTCATCGGCAGCCATTTCGCGCCAGCGCGACAGGCTGTCCTTGAGCGCGGTCAGCCCCTTGTAGAGGCTCGCCGCAGACAGCGGCGGCGTCAGATGCGTGATCGTGATCGCGTTCGACCGGCGCTTGGCCAGTGTCGCCTCGGACGGATTGTTCGCGGCATAAAGATAGACATTGGGCAGCCCCCCGATCAGGCGGTCAGGCCAGTCCGCGCCCGAAAGGCCCGACTGTTTGCCCGGCATGAATTCCAGCGCGCCATGCATCCCGAAGTGCAGCACGACATCGGCCTTCAGGTCGGTCTTGAGCCAGTGATAGAAGCCCGCGAAGGCATGCGTGGGCGCAAAGCCGTGTTCAAAAAGAAGGCGCATCGGATCGCCCTCATAACCGAACGTGGGCTGCACGCCGACAAAGACGTTGCCGAACTCGGCCCCAAGGATAAAGACGCCGCGTCCGTCGGACTGGATCTTGCCGGGCGCCGGTCCCCAGACCGCCTCGATATCACTCAGCCAGGGCGTCTCGGACACGATGCGGTCCGCGCTGAGCGTGGCGGCCACATTGGCTTCCTGCCCATAGGTGGCGGCATTGCCCTCCAGCACGGTGGCGCGCAATTGGTCCACCGTTTCGGGGGGCGTCACGTCATAGCCTTCGGCCTTCATCCGGTGCAGCGTATTGTGCAGCGATTCAAACACGCTGAGGTAGGCGGCGGTGCCCACGGCGCCTGCATTGGGCGGAAAGCCGAAGAGGACGATGGCCACCTTCTTGTCCGCGTTCCTGGTGCGGCGCAGATGGGCCAGCCGCATCGCCTTGTCAGCCAGCACGCCGATACGTTCGGGGCATGGTGCCATGGCGCGCGTCTCGCTCTCGGAGGCGCACTTCTGCGCGCATCCGGTGCAGCCCGCCGTGCCATGCCGCCCGGCGAAGACCGTCGGATTGCTTGCGCCGTCGATCTCGGGCAGCGCAACCAGCATCGTCGTCTCGACCGAGCCGAGGCCCTGCCGCGAGCGGGACCACTGATCGAGCGTCTGAAACTCCAGTGGCTGCGCCGAGATATATGGCACGTCGAGCCCGCCCAGCGTCACCGCCGCCGCCTCACTGTCGTTATAGGCCGGGCCGCCCACAAGGCTGAAGCCCGTCAGGGACACAAGCGTGTCGATGCCCTTGAAATAGGCGTCCATCGCCGGGCGCGCATCCAGACCACCGGCAAAACCGGGAATGACCCGAATTCCCTTTGCCTCGAAGGCGCGGATCACCGCGTCATAGTGGGCCGTGTCACCGGACAGGATGTAGGAGCGCAGCATCACCAGACCGACCGTGGGCCGCCCCGCCGCGCCCTTGGGCAAATGCGACAGGTCCGTCACGATCCGCTTGGGCAGGTCCGGGTGATATAGACCGACCTCGGGGTATTCCACCGGCAGCGCGGCGCGCGTGCCGCGCCATTCGGGGTTGGATGCATAGCGCGAGATGAGGCTGCGCACCATGTTTTCGACATTGTCGTCCGAGCCGCCCAGCCAATACTGCATGCTGAGGAACCACTGGCGCAGGTCCTGCGCCTTGCCCGGCATCATCCGCAAGATCTTGGGAATGCGGCGCAGCATCTTCATCTGCGAGGCGCCTGCCCCGCCCTTGGCCTTGGGGGCTGGCTTGAATTTCTTGAGGAAGGCCATCGTGGCCGAGGCGGGCTTGGACATGTCAAGATCGCCCATGCGCGTCAGGCGCACGATTTGCGCATCCGCGACCATGCCAACGAAGGCGTCGCAATGGGTCCGGCGCGCCTCGAGGTCGGGCAGGATGGCGTTGATATGCTCTTCGAGGAAGAGGATATTGACGATCAGGATGTCCGCCTTGGCGACGGCGGCCTTGGCCGCGCGCAATGCGCCCGGGTCTTCGGCCCATTCGGCGGCGGCGTGGATGTCGAGGTGCAGGCCGGGGTAATCGGCCGCAAGGCGCGGGGCAACCCGTGCGGCAGGGCCAGCGGCGTGGCGGTCCAGCGTCACGATCACGACGCGGTACATCTGGGTCATGTCATCGCGCATAATGTGCTTTTGCCTCGTAGAGCGTATCAACGCTGATTTCCTGCAAGTCTCTGGATTGGGCGAAACTTTCGGTATTGCGCCGCGCCTTGCCGCGCACAAAAAACGGGATCTTCTTGAGCTCGCGCTCGGCTGCATCCAGCCAGACAACCTCGGACGGTGCCGCAGGCTCTGACGGTGCCGGGGTTGCGGGCTGCGCGCTCGGCGCCGTCTCGGAGTTTGCAGGCGCGTGCCCGCCATGATGGCTGGGCCCGGCCGCATCGTGGAATTCGAAGTCGTCGCGGAACATGTGCAAAAGGTGCTCTTCGAGGCCCATCACCAACGGATGCACCCACGTGTCGAAGATCACATTCGCGCCCTCGAAGCCGACCTGCGGCGAGTAGCGCGCGGGGAAATCCTGCACATGCACGGGCGCCGAGATCACGGCGCAGGGAATGCCCAGTCGCTTGCCGATGTGACGCTCCATCTGCGTGCCGAGGATCATCTCGGGTTGCAGCGCCTCGATGGTCTGCTCGACCTCGAGATAGTCGTCGGTGATCAGCGGCTCGACATTAAATTCGCGCGCCAAGGCGCGAATATCGCGTGCAAATTCGCGGTTGTAGCAACCAAGGCCCGCCACCTCGAAACCCATCTCGTCGCGGGCGATCCGTGCGGCGGCGCGCACATGGGTGGCATCGCCAAAGATGAATACGCGCTTGCCGGTCAGATAGGTGCTGTCCACCGATTGCGCATACCACGGCAGGCGCAGGCGGCTCTCGTCCGCGCGGCAGGGCAGCCCGGTGATCCCAGCCACTTCGGCCAGAAAATCACGGGTGGCGCCGACGCCGATGGGCACGACCTTGGTATAGGGCTGATCGCATTCGCGCTGTAGCCAGCGGGCCGCGCTCTCGGCGGTTTCGGGATAAAGCAGCACGTTGAAATGCGCCGCCCCGAGGCGCGTGATATCGGTCGGCGTTGCATCCATCGGCGCAACGACATTCACGTCGATCCCGATATCGTAAAGCAGGGCCGTCAATTCGGTGATGTCGTCGCGGTGGCGAAAGCCCAAGGCGGTCGGCCCGAGGATGTTGCAGCTGACGCGCGCCGTCTTGTCCATCGGCCCTGCCATGCGGCGCACGATCTGAAGGAATGTCTCATCCGCGCCGAAGTTTTCCTTGCGCTGATAGCTGGGCAATTCCAGCGCAATGACAGGCACCGGCAGGCCCATGAGTTCGGACAGCCCGCCCGGATCGTCCTGGATCAGCTCGGCGGTGCAGGACGCGCCGACGATGATCGCCTCGGGCGCGAACCGCTCGAACGCATCGCGGCAGGCATCCTGAAAGAGCTGCGCCGTGTCCGAACCCAGATCGCGGGCCTGAAAGGTGGTGTATGTCACGGGCGGTCGGTGATTGCGCCGCTCGATCATGGTAAAGAGCAGGTCGGCGTAAGTATCGCCCTGCGGCGCGTGCAGCACATAGTGCAGGCCCTTCATCGCGGTGGCGACGCGCATCGCGCCGACATGGGGCGGGCCTTCATATGTCCAGACTGTCAGCTTCATTCGGCGGCCTCCATCCGGGGATCAAGCCCTGAAATCATGCTCTTGCGGCGCAAGGGGCGCGAGAAGAGGCCCGCCAGATCACCCGCCTGCTCGTAGAAATGCACCGGGGTAAAGACCAGCTCGATCGCCCATTTGGTGGTCAGCCCTTCGGCCTCCAGCGGGTTGGCGAGGCCAAGACCACAGACGGTCAGATCGGGGCGCGCGGCGCGGGCGCGGTCGAGTTGCAGATCGACGTCCTGCCCTTCCGAAATGATCGGGCCCGCCTCCATCAACTCCAGATCGGGGCCGACGATGGCGTCGTGGATGAACGGGCTGCCGACCTCGATCGCGGTCATGCCGCACTCTCGGGTCAAAAAACGCGCCAGCGGGATTTCCAGCTGGCTGTCGGGAAAGAAGAAGACCGACTTGCCCTGCAAATGCTCGGACGCCTGCGCGATGGCGCGGGCGGCACGGGCGCGGGGCGCATCCGTCGCGGCCGCAAAGACCGCATCGCTGACGCCGAATTCATCGGCGATGGCGCGCAGCCAGGCGGTGGTGCCGGCCTCGCCAAAGGGGAACGGGGCCGGAATATGACGCGCGCCGCGCCGCTCGAGCGCGCCGCAGGTATCGCCGAGGAACGGCTGATTGAGGGCAAAGACGGTATTGGAGCCGACGCCCACCTCCGCCTCGATGCTGCGCGCAGGCAGGCAGCGGACGTTTTCGATACCCATATCCGCCAAGAGGCCCAGCATCTGGTCCTCGACCACGTCAGGCAAGGCGCCGACGATCAGCAATTCGCGCGCGTCGGTCTCGGGCAGCACCGGCACCATCGACGCGAGGCACGCGTCCTCGCCTTGGGTGAATGTCGTTTCGATGCCCGAGCCGGAGTAGTTGAGCACGCGCACCTTGGGGGCATAGGCCTCGGTCAGACGCTCGGCGGCGCGCGACAGGTCGATCTTGATCACCTCGGACGGGCACGACCCGACCAGGAAGAGCTGGCGGATATCGGGACGACGCTCCAGCAGGCGGGCAACCTCGCGGTCCAGCTCGTCATGGGCATCCTTGAGCCCGGCCAGATCGCCTTCTTCCAGGATGGCGGTGGCGAATCGAGGCTCGGCAAAGATCATGACGCCCGCCGCCGATTGCAGCAGATGCGCGCATGTGCGGCTGCCGACGACCAGAAAAAACGCATCCTGCATCTTGCGGTGGAGCCAGATGATGCCCGTGAGGCCACAGAACACTTCGCGCTGGCCACGCTCCTTGAGGACGGGCGCGGTGCGGCAGCCACCACCGGCGAGCGGGGCCGGGAGGGGTCCGGGGCCGGTCATTGCACCGCCTCCGGCTGCGCCATCTGCAAGCGCGCCATGCGCAGCTTGAGAATGAACTGCCCGGCGTTGATGACGTAGGTGACATAGGCCGCAAGAGCGAGCCACATCAGCCCGGTCGGCGCCAGCATGCCCCAGTAAAGAGCAACCAGATAGGCGGTGTGCAGCGCGATGACCGCAAAGCTGAACACATCCTCCCAGAAGAAGGCAGGCGCAAAGAGATACTGGCCAAAGACGACCTTTTCCCAGATCGCGCCGGTCACCATGATGAGGTAGAGCGCGGCGGTCTTTATCACGACCGACACCGTGGCTGCGGCGTACCCCTCGCCGGTGCCGAGGTAGCGCACGACAAGGACCAAAGAAATGAGGAAGACGGCGAATTGTGCCGGGGCCAGAATGCCCTGAACAAGGGTCCAGCGCGTTCCGTCACGACGCGCTCGTTGCGCCGGACTGTAAAGCTGCTGTGGATTCGCAGCTATCGTGGATTCGCGAAACATTTGAGGCCCTTACCTGTCTGTCTGTCATCAGGTTAAGCGTTAGATGGCCAATGTGTCAACTTAGATTTACACTCTTTCTGTAATGAAGCCGATGCGGCCCGAATTTCCCTTTTAAGAATATGTATTTGATAATAATGATTTAGAAGAGGCCAGCGCGACTCCCTCGCAGGACTGTCAATTTACTTTGACATTAGAGGCAATGCAGGGGATTATTTTATCCATCCGCTGGTGTTGCCTTTGCCTCTCGATGACGCATGTGACACCGAGGGCAAGGGAGGGATGCCGGCGATGAAGGGAATGTCCGAGAGGAAGCCACAGCGCAATGTCAACACTGATCGCGAGGGCGAAACACAGAGCGGGACGATCGGCAGGATTGCCGCACACGCCCTGTCAAAAGTCGCCCTCAGGGCCCAGGCCGTGAGAGACCGGCCGGACGCACGCAATATCGAGCTGTTGTTCGATGCAGCGGTCGGTGATGACCCACTGGGGTGCAGCGCACTTGCGCGCCGCATGGTCGCCGATGGGGTGCCCGCCGAATACATCTGTGACGTCTATATACCGGCGGTCGCCAACCGAATGGGCGACGATTGGTGCGAAGACGAGATGACATTCACCAACGTGACCATTGGAACTTCGCGCCTTCAGTTCCTGCTGCGCGAGATCGGGCCGGGCAAGTCGGACGATCTGCGCTGGAACTCGAACGGTGAGCTATCGTCTGTCCTGCTGCTCCTGTCGCGCGACGCCAATCACACGCTGGGTGTGATGGTGCTTGCCAGTCAGCTGCGGCGTCTGGGATATTCGGTCAAGCTGTCGATTGGCGAATCCACCGACGCCATCATAGACTTGGTCCAAAGCTCGCCCTTCGATGCCGTCTTTGTCTCGGCCAGCATGGAAGACGATCTGGCGGACCTGCGCGACATCGTCGAAACGATTAAAAACAAGGCAAATACGCCCCCTCCGATCATTTTAGGCGGTTACATAGTTGAACAAGGGGTTGATGCTCTCCAAGTTACTGGTGTTGACATGATTACCAACAAGCTTGATGAGGCGCTATCGTTCTGCAAACTGCACAACGATGAAAAACCGAAACCGTAGGACGTACGTCACCTTGTACCGTGCTGCGCCAGCCGACCGAAGGGGCTGCGTGAGATGACTTCCCGAGGAACAAAGTACTGGGACAGCGGCGCCATACCGCTGATCGGTCCCGATATCCTTGGTGATATCATAGCGTCGCTATCTGACCTCGCCATCGTTATTTCGGACACAGGGCAAATCCTGTCGGTCCTGTCGAACCCCATCCATCGCAGTTACGTCGACCTCAAGGAGTGGGAGCGTCGAAATGTTCGTGAGGTTCTCACCGATGACAGCGTGCCAAAATTCGAGCGCGCACTCCACGACTATCTAGACGATAGTTCGGTGACGCGCCCGGTCGAGCTGAATCATTACGATCATGAAAAAAAATGGCAGTTCCCGATCAACTACACGCTGAACAAGATCGGCCCCGATCAGACGATCCTCATGCTGGGCCGCGACATGCGCCCGGTCGCCGAGATGCAGCAGCAGCTCGTCAAGGCGCAGATCGCGCTGGAGAAGGATTACGAGAGCCAGCGTGAATACGACACGCGCTTTCAGGTGCTGCTGAGCCATATCAACGACGCGGTCGCCTTTGTCAGCGTCGGCGAGGGCCGCATCACCGAGCTGAACAATGCCGCCGCGCGCCTTCTGGGCAAGAAGCGCGAGAACATTCAGGGCAGCAGCTTCGTGCAGGAGCTCAAGGGGATTTCCCGCGCCGACCTGATGGACCGCCTCTCGGCGGCCGCACAGGTGGACGGCGCCGGCGGGATCGAGGTGGAGGCCGTGCGGACAGGTGAGAAGCTGCGCATCGTGCCGACGCTCTTCCGCGCCGCTGGCGAGCGCATGTTTCTGTGCCGCTTCAGCTCGGTCGACGGCAACGCCATCCGAGACGACGAATACACGCGCAGCCTGATCGCGCTTTGCGAGAACGGCTCGGACGGCATCGTGATGACCGACAATTCAGGCGGCGTCACCTCGGCCAACGAGGCGTTTTTAAACCTCGTCGATGCGGCTGACGGGCGCAGCCTGCGCGGGCGCCAGATCGCGGACTTCATGTCGCGCGGCAATGTCGATCAAAAAGTGCTGATGGATCACGCCGCCCGCGTCGGCAGCATGCGCCTATATACCACGCGCATCGTGGGCGAGTATGGCGGCCAGCGCCCGGTGACCGTATCGGCCACCTTGCTGAACAGCGGCCATGCGCCCTGCTATGCCTTCGTGTTCCGCGATGCGCAGGTCAGCGAATTGCCCGCCGTCCCTGGCGTCGCCACAGCCGAGGAAGAGGCGCGCCCCCTGATGGAACTCGTCGGCAGCGCCACCTTGAAGGAAATCGTCTCCCAGACGACCGATGTTGTCGAAAAGATGTGCATCGAAACGGCCATCCAGTTGACCAACAACAATCGCGTCGCCTCGGCCGACATGCTGGGCCTGTCGCGCCAGTCACTCTACGTCAAGCTGCGCAAATACGGACTTCTGGCCAAGGAAAGCTGATCCGGGCGGCGCCTTTGACCGCGCGGCACGGCATGCGCTTCCTTTTCTGATCTGTCAGGTTTAGTTTACACTTGCCGACTCGCAATCTGTCAGGCTAAGTTTACAGCATGACAACGCTCATTTCCTCCACCCCTGCCTCCTACCCCAGACCGCTGGCGGTTCTGAAGCTGATCAAGCCGGTGACATGGTTCCCGCCGATGCTGGCTTATATGATCGGTTGCGTTGCTGCGGGCACATCGCCGTCCGGGCAATGGGGGTCAATCCTGCTGGGCGTCCTGCTGGCCGGACCCATCGTCTGCGGGATGAGCCAGGCAGCGAACGATTGGTGCGACCGCCATGTCGACGCCATCAACGAGCCGCATCGCGGTATCCCTTCGGGCCAGATCCCCGGACGCTGGGGCCTCTGGATCGCATGGGCGATGTCGGCGCTGGCGCTGGTTGTCGGCTGGCAACTGGGCCCTTGGGGCTTTGGCGCCACGCTGGTCGGTGTCGCAGGTGCCTGGGCCTACTCGGCCGAGCCTGTCCGCCTCAAGCGCTCGGGGATATGGGGGCCGGGCCTCGTCGGGCTCTGCTACGAGGGCCTGCCATGGTTCACCGGTGCTGCCGTGATGTCGGCGGGCGCGCCCACGATTTATGTGGTGATCGCCGCGCTGCTCTATTCGCTTGGCGCCCATGGCATCATGACACTCAATGATTTCAAGGCTCTGGAAGGTGACAAGCAGATGGGCGTCCGCTCTCTGCCCGTTACATTGGGGCCGAGGCGCGCGGCCAGGGTCGCCTGCATCGTCATGGCCGTCCCTCAGGTCATTGTCGTCGCGCTCCTTATGCTTTGGGATCGCCCGCTGCACGCTGCTGGCGTCGCTGCGGTGCTGGGCCTTCAGATCCTTGCAATGCGCAAACTCCTGCGTGACCCAAAGGGCCTCGCGCCCTGGTACAACGGCACGGGCGTCATGCTTTATGTTGGCGGTATGCTCATCACGGCGTTCGCCATCCGCACACTGGGGGCGCCGTTATGACGCTGAGCTGGCTTCAGATTGCCCGGCTCGGGCTGGTGCAGGCCGCGCTTGGCGCGATCGTGGTGCTGACCACATCGACACTCAATCGCCTGATGGTGGTCGAGCTGGCCCTGCCCGCTGTCCTGCCCGGCCTTCTGGTCGCGCTGCATTACGGCATCCAGCTGACGCGCCCGCAATGGGGCTTTCGCTCGGACACCGGCGGCAATCGCACCCGCTGGATCATCGGCGGCATGTTCATTCTGGCGCTGGGCGGCTTTGGCGCGGCCTGCGGTGTTGTCCTGTTGCAAAGCTCATATTGGGCCGGATTGGCCCTGTCGGTTCTGGCCTATGCGGCCATCGGCCTTGGCGTTGGCGCCTCGGGCACGTCGCTGCTGGCGCTCCTGGCCTCGACCACCGCGCCGCATAGGCGCGCGGCGGCGGCCACGATCACATGGCTCATGATGATCTTTGGCATCGCCATGACGGCAGGCGTCGTTGGCGCGATGCTTCATCCCTATTCGCCCGCCTTGCTTTTGAAAATCGTGGGCATCGTTTCCATCGCAGTCTGCGTGCTGACCATCGTCGCCGTCTGGGGCATCGAGGCGCGCACGACCGCCCTGCCCCAGCCCGAGGCGCTGCCCTTTCGCCAAGGTCTGACCGAGATCTGGCAAGAGCCGCGCGCCCGCGCCTTTACCATCTTTGTCTTCCTGTCGATGACCGCCTATTTCATGCAGGAACTCATCCTCGAGCCGTTCGCCGGCCTCGTTTTCGGCCTCACCCCCGGCCAGACCACCAGCCTCAGCGGCATGCAGAATGGCGGTGTCTTCGTTGGGATGCTTCTGGTCGGGATCATGGCGACAGGGTTCAAGCGTGGATCGCTGCGCGCCTGGGTCATCGCGGGCTGCCTTGGCTCCTGCGCGGCGCTCTGCCTCATCTCGCTCATCGGAACGCTGGGGCTTGTCGCCTTCCTCATCCCGCTTGTCGTCGCGCTTGGCTTTTTCAACGGCATGTTCGCCGTGGCGGCCATCGGCTCGATGATGGCGCTGGCAGGCGAAGGGCGGCACCGCCGCGAGGGCACGCGCATGGGCCTTTGGGGCGCAGCGCAGGCCGTGGCCGCCGGATTTGGCGGGCTGACCGGCGCGGCCATCGTGGATGTGCTGCGCCTTGCCCAGTTCGGTGACGCGCAGGCCTTTGGTGCGGTTTTTGTAATTGAGGCGGCCCTTTTCGTGGCCGCCGCCCTCATGGCGATGCGCATCATGACGCGCACGCCCCTTCAATCCTATGCAGTAGCGGGAGAGTAATCATGTATGACGTCATCGTCGTCGGGGGCGGGCCAAGCGGTGCCACGGCCGCCGAAGATCTCGCCCGGTCGGGCCACAAGGTCGCCTTCATCGACCGCGCGGGCAAGATCAAGCCCTGCGGCGGCGCCGTGCCGCCCCGCCTGATCCGCGATTTCAACATCCCCGATGCGCAGATCGTGGCCAGGATCAACACCGCACGCATGATCTCGCCCACGGGGCGGCGCGTCGATATCCCGATCGTGAACGGCTATGTCGGCATGGTCGACCGCGAGCATTTCGATGAATTCCTGCGCGCCCGCGCCGAGGGCGCCGGCGCCGACCGCATCACCGGCACTTATGTCGACATCACCCGCGACGACACCGGCACCCATGTCAGCTATCGCTGCAAGGCGTCGGGCGAGACCAAGGCGCTGACCACCAGGCTGATCATCGGCGCCGATGGCGCGCGCTCGAACGTGGGGCGCCACGAGGTGCCCGGCGGCGACAAGATTCCTTACGTCATCGCCTATCACGAAATCATCGAGGCCCCCACGGTCGCTGGCCCCGGATATGATCCGGCGCGCTGCGACGTGATCTATGACGGTGCCATCTCGCCCGATTTCTACGGCTGGGTGTTCCCCCACGGCGCGCATGCCAGCGTTGGAATGGGCACCGAGGTGGCGGGCGTCGATCTGAAACAGGCAACCGCCGCCCTGCGCGTCGCCTCGGGACTGGAGCATTGCCGCACCATCCGCCGCGAGGGCGCGCCAATTCCGCTCAAACCGTTGGATAAATGGGACAATGGCCGCGACGTGGTGCTGGCCGGGGATGCGGCGGGCGTCGTCGCCCCCTCCTCGGGTGAGGGGATTTTCTATGCCATGGTCGGGGGCCGCGTCGCTGCCACCGCAGCCGCCGCCTGCCTGACCTCTGGCCGCGTGAGCGATCTGGCGCTTGCGCGCAAGCTCTTCATGCGCGAGCATAAGAACGTCTTCAAGATTCTCGGCGCCATGCAGCGCGCCTATTACCGCAGCGACATGCGGCGCGAACGCTTTGTCTCGCTTTGCCATGATGTCGATGTGCAACGCCTTACCTTCGAGGCCTATATGAACAAGTCTCTGGTCAAATCGCGGCCCTTGGCGCATCTCAAGATCGGGATCAAGAACCTTGCCCATCTGACCGGGCTGGTCGCGGTCACACGCGTATGAAGACCATGATTCCCGCTTGGGTCGGCGGCACGCTGACCCCCGTCGAAAAGCTGGAGGTTCACAGGCGCGGCCTGCCGCACAAGGCCGTTTCGGTCTTTGTCATGCGCGGCACGCAGACGCTGATCCAGCGGCGGGCACTGTCGAAATATCACACGCCGGGCCTTTGGGCCAATGCCTGCTGCACCCACCCCGAGTGGGACGAGGCACCGCAGGACTGCGCCGTCCGGCGGCTAGATCAAGAGCTGGGCATCACCGGCCTCAAACCTGTCCACCGGGGCCATGTCGCCTATCGCACCGAGGTAGGCGGCGGGCTGATCGAGGATGAGAGGGTCGACATCTATACCGCCGAGGCGGGGCCCGATCTGGCCCTTGCGCCCAATCCCGACGAGGTGGTCGAGGCGATCTGGATCGATCTGGCCGACCTGACGTCCGAGGTTTTCCGCCGCCCCGAACGGTTTACGCCTTGGCTGCGGATCTATCTGGCGGATCACGCCAGCGAGATTTTCGCACATTGATTTCAACATTTGGCGACGCGCGCCGCCATCCTCAACGGGTGGCGGCGTGTGCTGCGTGCCCGGCGGCCTCGGCGGCCGTCGCGGCGATATCGACGGCGGTCAGCCCCGCCTCGGCATACATCGCATCGGGCGCGGCCTGATTGATGAAGCGGTCGGGCAGCGTCATGGTGCGGATCTGGCAGCGCCCGTCTAGCAATCCGTCATTGGCCAAATCGTGCAGCACCATCGCGCCAAACCCGCCCTTTGCCCCCTGCTCGACCGTGATCAGCGCCTTGTGATGGCGCAAGAGCTGCCGGATCAGCGCCCGGTCCAGCGGCTTGGCAAAGCGGGCATCCGCGATCGTCGCCGATATGCCTTGCGCCGCCAGCTTGTCCGCCGCCGTATGACATTCCCCAAGGTGGGCGCCAAAGCTGAGCAACGCCACATCGCTGCCCTCGCGCAGGACGCGGCCCTTGCCGATTTCCAGACTCTCGCCGCGCTGGGGCATAGGCGCGCCCGTCCCCTCGCCGCGCGGATAGCGAAATGCGATGGGCCCGGCGTCATGCCCGGCAGCGGTGGCGACCATATGCATCAGCTCGGCCTCGTCGCCTGCGGCCATAACCACGAAATTGGGCAAGGCGGACAGATAGCCGATGTCGAAGGCGCCCGCATGGGTAGCCCCATCTGCGCCGACAAGGCCCGCACGGTCGATGGCAAAGCGCACCGGCAAATTCTGTAGCGCGACATCATGCACCACCTGATCATAACCGCGTTGCAGGAACGTGGAGTAGATCGCGCAAAAGGGCTTCAGCCCGCTGGCCGCCATGCCGGCGGCAAAGGTCACGCCATGCTGCTCGGCGATGCCCACATCGAAAACGCGCGCCGGAAAGCGGTGCGCCAGAATATCGAGGCCGGTGCCCTCGGGCATGGCCGCCGTCACGCCCACGATGCGCGCGTCGCGTGCGGCCTCATCGGCCAGCGCCGTGCCGAACACCTTTGTGTAGCTGGGCGCATTGGGCCGCGATTTGGCCTGCGCACCGCTGGCGACATCGAACTTGGCGACGCCGTGATACTTGTCGACCGAGGTTTCGGCCGGGGCGTATCCCTTGCCCTTGACGGTGCAGCAATGGATGAGGACAGGCCCGGTCGCGCGGGTGCGCGCGGCGCGCATCACCGTCAGAAGCTGCGTCATGTCATGCCCGTCGATCGGGCCCATGTACTCAAATCCCAGCTCCTCAAAGAGGGTGCCCTTGCCGCCGCTGCGGCCCGTGACCATCTCGCGCGCGCGGCGCGCATGATCGCGCAGCGGGCCGGGCAACCGCGCCTCCAGCCCTTCGCCCAGCTTGGCCAATGGGCCCTCGGACAGGCGGGACATATAGGTCGACATCGCGCCGACCGGCGGCGCAATGGACATCTCGTTGTCATTGAGGATGACGAACAGGCGGCGCCCCTCGGCACCCGCGTTGTTCAGCGCCTCATAGGCCATGCCTGCACTGATGGAGCCGTCGCCGATCACCGCAATGGCGTCGCCCGTCTCCATCCCCATATCGCGCCCGACGGTAAAGCCGAGTGCGGCCGAGATCGAGGTCGAGGAATGGGCCGCGCCAAAGGGGTCAAAGACGCTTTCGCTGCGCTTGGTAAAACCGCTGAGGCCGCCCTCCTGGCGCAAGCTTCGGATACGGGCGCGGCGCCCGGTCAGGATCTTGTGGGGATAGCATTGATGGCCCACGTCCCAGATCAGCTTGTCACGGGGTGTGTCAAAGACGGCGTGGATCGCAACCGCAAGCTCCACGACCCCAAGGGACGATCCCAGATGCCCGCCCGTCACGGAAACCGCCTCGATCACCTCGCGGCGCAGCTCGCCCGCAAGGGTGGCGAGCGTGGCGTCGTCCATGCCCTTCAGGTCCGACGGTCCGGCGATGCGGTCGAGTGTGGGGGTAAGCGAAGCTGTCATGGGTCTCTCCTGTGCGGGGCGCCCGCGCGCAAGCCCCTAAGTGGGCTGGGTTTTCCCGTTTGGTGCCGCGAAGGCTAACCTTCGCGGCACCCGTTCCTGTAGCCAACAGGAAGGGAACCGGAGTTGGCGGCGCGGGGCCGCGTCCCCCCAGGATACCGGATGCCGCAGGCGGCACCCGATCTCGTGTGTGGCAGGCGGCACATCACGCGTGCCACCCNGGGGCCGCGTCCCCCCAGGATACCGGATGCCGCAGGCGGCACCCGATCTCGTGTGTGGCAGGCGGCACATCACGCGTGCCACCCGCCAATCATATCAGGCCAGATCGTGGCCAGTCGCAGAGCCAGGCGCAGGTGCCTGCAGGAAGGAGGTCGGCGTCGGATCCGGCGCCAGCTTGGAGTCCTCGGGCAAAAGACCTGCAACAAAGACAAAGGCCCAGCCGATCAGGAAAATCGCGAAGCAGAAGAGGGCCGCATAGGCCGCCCCCTTCAGCATCAGGGCGGTGACATCTGCGGTCAGCCGGAAACTCCGGTTGCCGGTTCGCAGGAAATCGTCGTGTTCGGACATGGTGCTTCTCCTCAGTTCAGCGGCGCGTAGCCATGGATCTGCGCCCAGACAAACCAGTTTTCAACGACGGTGCCCGTCAGCAAGATACCGATACCGCCCGTCAGCGGCGTCAGCACGGCGAACCACCACGCCCAGCGATGGATACCTTCCATCGTCGCGTTGAAGCCCATGGTCCAGCGCCAGAAGAGGGCGGCACGTTCGGACGCAGTGCCTCGGTCGACGATCTGTTCGATCTCGCGCTCGCCGCCGAAACGACTGACCGCGAGGATGGTCGCCCCGTGCATCGCAAAGAGCAGCGCCGAGCCGTAGAGGAACGCGATCGAAAGCGCATGGAACGGATTGTAGAAGAGATTGCCCCATGTCAGCGAGAAGAGGTTCGTCCAGTCGAGGTGCGGGAAAATGCCGTAGGGCACCGCCACGGACCACGACCCCATCAGGATCGGGCGAAAGAGGTTCAGCACGAAGATCAGCCACAGGAGCGATGCGAACGCCCAGGCGACATGCTTGCCCATGCCCAGCTCTTCGGCGCGGCGGTAGGTCCGCACCCACCAGGCGCAGCACCCGACGAGGAAGAAGAAGCTGGCGATAAGCCACCACCCCCCCTCGTTTAGCGGCGCCATCCCGAGGCCGTACTCGGCCGAGGGCGGCTCGAGCGCCATCCAGAAGAGATCGCGCAGGAAGACGCCCGGCGAAAACTCCGCCTGCACCCAGAAGTTCAGCCCGATCAGGAAGAACCACATGCCGAAGCCGATAACCGCGATCAGCCCGAATGTGCCCAGATGCACGGGGCCGATCTGCGCGTTGCCGAACGTTCCGTAAAGCTTGGAGAACCGGGCGGCCTTGGTGCGCCCCCGCATGGGGGCGTCACTGATTGTCATGCCCATTTCGGGCGGTCCCTGAACCTGGACCTGGGTAAAGATATTCTGATATTCAGCCATTGCTCATATCCTCCTTAAAGGTCCACCCACCAGGGCAACTCGTAGTACCAATCCCACCACACGATCCACTGATCGAACCAGATGGTGCCCGAGATCACGATGCAGACCGCGCTCCAGAATCCGGCCATGAGGGCCAGGAACAATCCCAGACGGTGAATGCCGAGGGGCCCGATCGAATAGCCGATCAGATCGCGGAAATACGTGTCTTCATGGTCGGGTGATGCGATCTCGCGGCCCTTGCCGGGGTTTACCGCCGACAGAACGAGCGAGCCGTGCAGCGCCAGCGCCACCGCCGTGATCCAGAAGAAACTGATCGCGACCATATGCGCCGGGTTGTAATGGAAGTTGCCATAGGCGTAGCCGACGTTGTTGACCCAATCGAGATGGCTGAAGATGCCGTAGGGAAAACCGTGCCCCCAGGCGCCCATCAGAATGGGGCGGATGATGACCAGCGTGACATACGCCAGGATCGCGACGCCAAAGGCAAATGGCACGTGGTAGCCAATGCCAAGTTTTCGACAGATCTCGACCTCGCGCATCATCCAACTGACAAAGGCGCCCGTCGCGCAGATCGTAATGATCTGCCAGAGCCCGCCTTCGGCCAGCGGCGCCATGCCGAGACCTACGTCAAGGGAAGGAGGGTCGATCGAAATCAGCCAGGGATTCCAGGTGTCGCCCTGCGCGGCCCCGTAAAATATGAGGATCGTGCCAAGGGCGGAAAAAAAGATCGTCGTGACTCCGAAGAATCCGACATAAAAGGGACCTACCCAAAAATCGAATAGATCACCGCCTACGAGCGTCCCACCCCGGACGCGGTATTTTCTTTCGAAGCTGAGCAGTGCCATCTTGCGTCTCCAATGTGTGTCCATTGCGCGAGGGGCGCGACAGGACTGGGCCGATGCGTCATTATTAACGAAATGTACGAATTTGATTTGCCGGGGCGGGGATGGCCCCCGCCCTCAGCTGATTTTATGGGCTTTGCCGGGCTTATTCAGCCGACGTTTCCGTTCCGAAAGCCCGTTCGAACCAATTGGTCTCGGGGTTGCTCAGCAGGACGAGGTGAATCATCACCGCCAGCAGGAACAAGAAGACACCCTGAGCCACGAAAACGCGGCGGGGGTCGAAGATCAGCCAGATCTTGTAAAACTGTGCCATGGGGGTCTCTCCTTACCAAGCAAACCAGGGAAGCTTGATGTACGTCAGTATGTGAGCGACGACAGCGATCGCAGTGAAGATCGCAAATCCGCTCATATAAACTGAGTGCAGCTCCTGGGCTTGCTCGTCAGTGAGACCCGTGAAGGACAGGTCGGTCTTATCAGCCATGATTATTACTCCGGAGAATATAACTGATGCCGTAGCTCCCCCACGGCGGGGTACGACAGGGGCTCTTTCCCCTGCCCTCTTTTCACGCCCCTTTGGGGGAGGCGCAAAAACTCGAAAACGCGTATCAGGCCGACAGGATCATCGACGTGATGATGCTGGCCTCGCTCCACGCAGTGCGCAGTGGCGATTTTTTCGGCAGGCGCATGTGGCGCGCCGCGGTCAGTGTCCAGGTGACGCAAGCCATCGGAAGCGCGACCAGAAAGATGACGGCAAAATACGCGATGTATTCGCGCCGATTGGCATCATCGCGCGATCGCGAACGCATGCCCCTCATGTCGCTTGTGAAATCACTCATCTTACACCTCCAAGGCTGGGTTGCAGACGGTTGACGGTTTCCAGAACGACACGTTCGGCGCCGTCAGCGAGGGCGGCCTTTTCTGCGGCGTCGCGCAGGGATTTGGCCGCGGAAATACGGGTCAGGATGGGATGGGTCGCGACGATCTCGTCGAGGCGGCGCTGCGCATCCACATCCCAGGGAAAGTCGCGGCGCAATGTGGTTGGCGTCGCCTCGGCGGCGTCCATTTCCGTGCCCAGCGGCAGGATATGAAAGAGCGCGTCAAAGAGGCTGTTGCAGACTTCCTGCAAAAGATACGTCGCCCCCGCATAGCCCATGAAAGGCGTTCCCGTGGCGCGCCGGATGGCAGCCCCCGGAAAGCTGGCGGGGATAAAGCTGGGCGCGGGCCCATGACCGGATTTCATCTCGGCCAGATACATTTTCTCGTTGATCGAGCCGAGCACGACGAGGGGCCGCTTGGCGTGCAGCTGCGCGCGCACGTCGTCATTGTCGGTCTTCTTGCCGCGCAGGCGGGGCGTGGCGAACGCGCAGGGAAAGCCCAGATCGTCCTCCAGATACTTGCGGATGCCGCGCGTATAGGTCTCGTTCGCGACCACGGCGAAGGAGGCGGTGGCAAAGAAATCCTGCGTGACCGAGCGCCACAGATCCCAGACCGGCTTGATCGTCGAATGCTTTTCGCGCTCGATGAAGGGCTCGGGGTCGAGGCCCAGCAGATCACCCAGCTTGCGCAGGAATTTCGTGGTGCTGTCGATACCGATGGGCGCTTGCAGATAGGGCTTGTCCAGAACTTCGCACAGGCCGCGCCCGAATTCGCGGTAGAGGCAGACGTTCACATCCGCATTCACGAGGGCCCGCATTTCGGCCACATGGGCGCCCAGCGGCATGACCATGTTGATTTCGGCGCCGATGCCCTCAATCAGGCGGCGAATCTCGGCCAGGTCGGACGGCATGTTGAAGGTGCCATACATCGGCCCGAGGATATTGACGCGGGGGGGGCCGCCCTCTTCACGCTTTGTTTCCTTGGGCATCCGGCCTTTGGTCATGCCAAATTCGGTAAACATCCACGTCATCGCGCGGTCAGCGGATTCCCATTGATCCTCGTCGATGGTGCGCGGCAGAAAGCGCTGGATATTGGTGCCCATGGGCGTGACGCCCCCGCCGATCATCTCGGCGATCGAGCCGGTGACGACCACGGCGGGCAGTGCCGGATCCAGAACCTTCCAGGCGCGCTTCATCGCCTCTTCGGTGCCCGATCCCATTTCCTCTTCGGCAAGGCCCGTAACGACAATGGGAAGCTCGTGCGGCGGCAGCGCGTCGGTGTAATGCAGCACCGAGGTCACGGGCAGGTTTTCGCAGCCGACGGGGCCGTCGATCACGACTTGCAGGCCCTTGGTGGCACAGAAGGCATAGACCGCCCCCCAGTATCCGCCCGCGCGATCGTGGTCCTGAACTAGCATGACGTCCCTCCGGCTGTATCGAACTGGCGGCTCATATCATCTGCTCCGCTTTGGCGGCGCGCGCGGCCTTTTCCAGCTTCTTGGCATTCAACTCGCGAAAGCGCGGCTGAAGGTTGGGCGAGCCCTCCCAGACACCGGCAGTGTCGCCGTGGCCCACCCCCTCGAAGAAGGCGCGCATGTCTGCCATCCGGTCCTTGTTGCCGATGGCCGCATTGATGACTTCGGCCAGGGATCCGGCACCGGCAGGGCCCATAAGGGGCCGCGCGGAAATAAGGTTCGTAAAGTAGAGCGCGGGGATGCCCAGCTCCTTCGCCTTTTGCACGACGGGGGTCGTGCCGATGGCCAGATCCGGGCGGATCCCTTCCATCGCGGCACAATCATCCTCGAGCGAGGCGCGGTATTTGACCGTGACGCCCTTGGCACGCAGCCAGTCCGCATCCGCCGCCGACCAGGGTGTCTTGGGGCAGGCCGTGCCGACGTAGGGCACATGCGCGCCGCTCTCGATCAAAAGGCGCGCAACCAGCAGCTCCGAGCCCTCGTAGCCCGATAAAGTGACGGTGCCCTTGATGGGCGCGGCGGCCAGCGCCGACTTGATGGCGGGCAGGAAGGCGTTCTGCGCGGCGGCAATCTGATCGGCGGCAATGCCAAAGGCGGCGCCGATATTGGCCAGCCAGTCGGCGGTGCCATCATGACCCACGGGGGCCGATCCGACGATCGCGCGGCCAGCGGCCTCGAACTCGCGGATGCTGGCGGTATAGAAAGGGTGAATCGCGGCGACGGCGCCACAATCGAGCGCGGCATAAAGCTCGCGCCACTCGCGACAGGGCACGACGGGGCCAGCGGCAAGGCCCATGGGAGCCAGCATCGCACCGATCATCATGGGATCGGCCGGAAACATCTCGCCCAGAAGGCTGACGGTCGGGCGGTCGGACTTGCCCGACGCGGGGCGTTGAACCGGGCCTGCCTTGATCTCTTCGCGGGCATACTTCAGCATGGCACCGGCCAGCACGTCCTTGGCCTCGGCATGGGTCGGGATACCAAATCCCGGCACGTCGATGCCGACGACGCGCACACCGTCGATCTGCGGCGGCAAGAGGCGCAGGGGCACGCCCGAGGCCGTGGGCACACAAAGGTTGGTGACGATGATCGCGTCCAGCTTGGCCGGATCGGCCATGTCATGCACGGCCTCGCGGATATCTTCAAAGAGCTTGCCGGTCACCAGCGTCTCGGAATTGAAGGGCACATACCCGACCGAGCGGCGCGCGCCGTAGAAATGCGAAACAAAGGACAGGCCATAGACGCAGCAGGCCGAGCCCGACAGGATCGTCGCGACCCGCTTCATCCGCAGGCCCACACGGAGCGAGCCGAAGGCCGGGCACATGGATTGCGGCTTGTCATGGGGGCCGACGGGGTAGTCGGCCGCATATTGGTCGAGCACGTCGGATGCGCCGGCCTTGCGAGCCGCCTCGCGCATCGTGTCCGCCCCGGCCGAGCATCCACCCTCGAGCGCGGTGGCCTGCACATCGGCGGGTGTCACGTCGGCGGGCCTCAACTCGGGTATTTGCGGCCTTTCGGTCGGCGCCTTGGGGGCGGCAGCGACGCTCATGAAGACATCGGGGGCCTCCACGACCGTCAGCGCGCCATCGGCGTCATAGCTGACCTCATATCCTTGGCGTCCTGAGTCACGCTCCATGATGTGCCTCCCGGCCTTCGGTATGAAAATCAAGCTTCGTCATAAATGACCTCAAGGCTTTCGCGGACGATGGCATTCTTGCCCCGCATGTCGGCGTCGGTGGCGGGCACCAGCTTGTAGTCGCCCCCGGTGTCCTTTGCGTCGAAGAGGTTGAGCAGCCCGTCCTGATCCAGCGGCGTCGGGCGCACCGGCGGCGCAATGTCGACCGCATCGCCCAGCGCGGCAAAGAGGCCGCCCCACTGCGATTTGTCGGTGCCAACGATCTGGTAATTGGCCGATTTCTTGCGCAGGTCGTCATCCTGAGGGATGGCGGCCAACACCGGGATGTTGACTGCCTTGGCAAAGGCCTGCGCCTCGCCCGAGCCGTCATCCTTGTTGATGACAAGGCCCGCGACACCCACGTTGCCCCCCAGCTTGCGGAAGTAATCGACCGCCGAGCAGACGTTGTTGGCGACGTAAAGGGATTGCAGATCGTTCGAGGCGACCAGGATCACCTTTTGCGCCATGTCCCGCGCGATGGGCAGGCCAAAGCCGCCGCAGACCACGTCGCCGAGAAAGTCCAGCAAGACGTAGTCGAAATCCCAATCGTGGAAGCCCAGCTTTTCCAGCAGTTCGAAGCCGTGGATGATGCCCCGTCCACCGCAGCCGCGGCCAACCTCGGGTCCGCCCAGCTCCATCGCAAAGACGCCGCCCCGCTTGAAGCAGACATCACCGATCTGGACTTCTTCGCCCGCCAGCTTCTTCTTGCCGGAGGTCTCGATGATGGTCGGGCACGCCTTGCCGCCAAAGAGCAGCGATGTGGTGTCGGATTTTGGATCGCACCCGATCAAAAGCACGCGCTTGCCTTGCTCGGCCATCATGTGGCTGAGATTGGCGAGGGTAAAGCTTTTGCCGATGCCCCCCTTGCCGTAGATCGCGATGATCTGCGTCTTGCTGGTGGGCTCGTCTTGGGGAATTTCGAGATTGGGCTCTTCGGCGGCCTCATCGCGGAGGCGCTTGTCGAAATCTTTCAGGTTTGGCACTTCGTCTTTCACGACGCGTCCTTCCAGTTAAGTATCATTTTCAGGCAACCCGGATCGGTGAATGCCGTCTTGTAGGCGCCAATGGCATCGGCCTTGGCGGCGCTATGCGTGATGAGACCCGACAGCGACAAGGCGCCGCTTTCGACGAGGCGGCGGGTCGCGATCAGATCGCCCTCGGCCCATTCTGCGGTGATGCGCAGGCGGGCCTCCTTCATGAAGGCGGGCGGAAAGGCAAAGCTGAGCGGCGCGGTGTAGAAACCCGCCAGAACGATCTCGCCGCCGCGCGCAAGGCGCCCGATGAGGGAATTGAGCATGTCGGGTGCGCCCGAGGCGTCATAGACCGACATGTAATCGCGGCGCACGTCGGCATCGGGGTGGATCACCTCATAGCCTTCGGCGCCCGTGCTGCGTGATGGATCCAGCTCCCAGACGGTGGGGGCCGGTGCGCCCGCCGCGACGGTCAGCCGCGCCAGAAGGCGGCCCAGAACGCCGTGACCGACGATAAGGTCGGGCACCGATTTACCGGGCCCGGCCATCGCATGCCGCGCCGTTGCGGCCAGCGCCAGAAGCGCGCCCTCGGCGCCAAATCCCCGGTCGATGCGCGAGGCGCGACCGGGCTGAACAACCAGCCGCTGCGCCGCGCCGCCAAAGAGGCCAAAGGCGCCCTGAAAACAGTTGGAGCCGGGGACGAACACCGTCTCGCCAACGCGGTAGCCCGACTCCGGCCCCGCCTCGACGATTTCGCCAACGGCCTCGTAGCCGGGCACCAGCGGATACCCCATGCCGGGAAACGGCGGCATGTCACCGGACCAGAACAGTTTTTCCGTGCCCGTGGAGATGCCGGAATGCGCAATCTCGACCACGATATCGCCAGCTCCCGGTGCGGTGAGACCCAATGTCTGGACCTCCAGCGCTTTCGGACCTGTCAGGATGATCGCTTCGGTATGCACGTTCGCCTCCCTGGCTTTGGCATTGCTTCGAGACCCTCTGTCATCTTTGAGTGACATATTCGAAGCGCTTGATGTCAGTTTAACCTGACAATTTAATCTGTCAACTTAGATTGACACTTTCTAGCAATTACAACGCTCGTGACGAACGGACGGCGGGTCGCCGGCGCGCGCACCTCGGCAAATCCGGCCGCGCGGCAAAGGTCGGTGATCTGGCCCGCCGTGCGCGCCTTGCCGGTGCGCATCGCCATTGTATAAAGCGCGAAATACCCATCGCCCGGCACGCTGGCACGGGCGCCGCCGGTCATCGGCTCGGACACGATCAAGGTGCCGCCGGGTGGCAGCGCCGCGTGCACCTTGGCCAGCAGATCGGCAACGGTGGCATCCGCATGATCGTAGAGCACGCGAATCAGGCTGATCGTATCGGCGCCCTGCGGAAGAGAATCAGTTCTGAACGAACCGGGCGCGATGCGCACGCGCGCATCCAGCCCCGCCTCGGCGAGGCGCGGGGTCGCTGCCTCGACCACTTCGGGCAGATCAAAGAGGATCGCCTGCGCCTTGGGGGCCGCCGCGCAGGCGGCGCGCAGAAATGCGCCCGTGCCGCCGCCAACATCCATCAGCACGCAGGTGCCGCGCAGATCGACGGCGGCCAGCGTATCTTCGGCCGCCAGACGCTGGCTCTGCTCCATGAGGGCCGAATATCGCGCGGCCAGCGCCGGATCACCCTGCCCGCCCGCGCCAAAGACATAGGGCCAGAAATCGGCCAGCTCGGTCTTGGTCTCGCCCCGGAAAAAGGCGACGGGATCGGCGAGGTCGCGGTAGAGCACCTCGTGATGCAGGATCATCTCGCGCAGGCCCGGCACGCCCGCAAGGGCCGCGCCCTGGCGCGTCAGGGCAAACTCGCCCGCGCGCGTGATCTTGAGCAGCCTGGACGCAACATTGGCGCGCAAGAGCACGTCCATACGCTCCGGCGGCACGGCACAGCGCGCGGCCAGTCGCCCACTGGAGAGTGGCCCATCGAGCAACATGTCAGGGATTCTCAGCGCAACCAGCGCCATAAGGCTTTGCGATTTGCAAAACCCTGCAACCAGATCGAAAAGAGCCTCGCCATCGCGCCGCACCAGACGCCGCACCAGCGGCATCCCCGCAGCCATGGATTGAAACCGGGGCGAGGCCAGCAGCCGATTGAGGCGCCCGGCAAGCCCCACCCTCGGGGGGCGGACAGGCCGCTGCGTCATCGGCACTTCGGTCACATCTATTCTCCGGGCACAATACGCGGGATCGAAGCCCGCTGAACTGCCGCGCGCTTGGGCGGCGCGATCGGCGCGAGCTTCTCGGCGTAGCGCTGCACCATCTGGGCCAGCATGGCTTCGCCGGGGCAGGACGGAATCGAGGCGATGGCCCCGCTCAGACTGTCCTTGAGCTTGGACACCGCGCCCTGCACGCCAAAGGCGGCAACGGCATTGGGCCGGCCGTTCAGATCATCCTGCCCCACGGGCTTGCCCAGCGTCTCGGCGTCATAGAGCGTGTCGCGCAGGTCGTCGGCGATCTGAAAGGCGGCACCGATGCGCTCGCCCAGCTCGGCCCATGGCCCCGGCTCCTGCCCGCCCGCGATGGCGCCCATCTTGGTCGCCGCCACAAAGAGCGCGGCCGTCTTGGCGCTGTGGTAGGCCTCCAAGTTGATCTCGGTCTCGCTCTCCCAGCCCTGCCCGGCGCAAATGCCGCCCGGCATACCGGTGTGCTGCGCCAGCGCCAGCACCAGCTTGGCGCTGCGCATGGGGTCGATCTCGGCCACGCGGGCCAGCTCTTCGAACGCGAGGATGATGAGGCTGTCGCCAGCCAGAACGGCCAAGGGCTGCGAGTAAGCGCGATGCACCGAAGGCTTGCCGCGCCGCGTATCGGCGTCGTCGAAACAGGGCAGGTCGTCATGCACCAACGACCCGCAGTGGATTAGTTCGAGCGCGGTGGCCGCGGCATCGGAAATCTCGGTCCGATCCTCGCCGCAAGCCGAGGCGACCCCCAGAAGGATAGTGGGCCTGATGCGCGCGCCTCCGGGCGAGACGGAATACTCCAGAGCCGACGCGAGGCGGCGGGGCGCCGCGCGGGTCTGGCACCGTGTGATGGCCCGCGTCATGGCCGCCTCGATCCGAACTGAGAATGGCATGATGATCCCTCCGGCCAGAATTGTAAGCCAAGCATTACATTTATATGTAAACTAAACTGGACACTTTTCCTGCTTCTGTCAATAATCGAAACGTGAAAGGCAGGCCCATTCCATGGCAGACAACTCTCCCATCGTGATTATCGGCGCGGGCATCGGTGGCCTTGCCGCCGCGCTGAGGCTTGCCCATGCAGGCCAGGCCGTAACTGTTCTCGAGCGTCACGACACTCCGGGCGGGAAACTTCGCACCCTGCCCTCACTGGCCGGTCCGGTGGATGCCGGGCCGACGGTTCTGACGCTGCGCCCGGTGTTCGAGGCGCTGTTTCGGGATGTGGGCGAATCGCTGAACGATCACCTGACGCTGCACCCCGAGACGATCCTCGCGCGGCATTACTGGCCCGATGGCACGATGCTGGACATCGACAGCGATCCGGCGCGCAGCGCCGAGAATGTCGAGGCGGCGTTCGGCAGCCGCGCTCGCCATGACTTTCTCCGCTTTTCGGCCCGCGCCAAGCGCCTCTTCGAAGGGTTCGACGCGCCCATGATGCAAGCCGAAGAGCCCAACCTGACACGGCTTGCAGGCCATGTGATGCGCGATCCGGGTCTGATGCGCGCCATGGCGCCCATGCGCACGCTGGCGCAGATGCTGCGCGCCGAATTTCGCGAGCCGCGCCTTGCCCAGCTTTTTGGGCGCTATGCCACCTATGTCGGCGGCTCGCCCTATGGCGCGCCCGCGATCCTTGGGCTGATCTGGCACGCAGAATCTCAAGGCGTCTGGCGCATTGATGGCGGGATGCACCGCCTTGCGCAGGTTCTCGAGGGGTTGGCGCGCGCGCGCGGCGCTGTCTTTCACTATGGCGCTCATGTCACCGGGCTGGAGCATCACGCAGGCCGGGTGTCGGCCGTCAAAACCAACGCCGCCAGCCATGCTGCCAGCGCGGTCCTTTTCAACGGCGATCCTAATGCACTCAGCGCAGGCGCACTCGGGCAGGCGGCGCGCGGGGCCATCCCCGCCAAGGCCACTGCACCGCGCAGCCTGTCGGCCAATGTCATGGCCTTCGCGGCCAAGCCATCCGGGCCCCCTCTGGCCCATCATACGGTGTTCTTCAACGCCGACCCCGAAGCCGAGTTTCGCGCGCTCGAGCGGGGGCAGACCTACCCCGATCCCACCCTTTACATCTGCGCGCAGGACCGGCGCGGCACCACCGCACCCGGCGGCCCCGAACGGTTCGAGATCATCATGAACGCCGCGCCAGAGGCAGGCACGCCCCCCAGCCCCCAGACGGAAGAGACAAAATGCCAAACGATCATTCTGAGCACGCTCGAACGCTTCGGCCTGACCTTCAGTCCGGACCCCGAGCCAAGGACGCTCACGACGCCGGGGATGTTCGACCAGCTCTTTCCGCACAGCCACGGATCGCTCTACGGGCGATCCCCGCACGGGATGATGGCGGCCTTTGCACGCCCAACGGCGCGGACGCAGCTACGGGGGCTTTATCTGGCGGGGGGCGGGGCGCATCCGGGGGCGGGTCTGCCGATGGCCACCCTCTCCGGCAGGCATGCGGCCGAGGCGATCTTGAAGGACCGAATTTCGACCTCGCCGTCCCGCCGAACGGCTATGCCTGGTGGTATGTCGACGGCATCAGCGACGACGGCACCCGCGCCATCTCGATCATCGGGTTCATAGGGTCGGTCTTTTCGCCGTGGTATGCGTGGTCGGGGCGCGGCGCGCCGGAAAATCACGTCTGCCTCAACGTGGCCACCTACGGGCCGGGCGGACGCTTTGCCATGACCGACCGGGGGCGCGCGGCCCTGCGCCAGTCGCGCGACTGCCTGACAATCGGCCCCTCGTCCATGCGATGGCAGGAGGGCCGCCTGATCATCGACATCGACGAAGTGTCCGGACCGCCCATCATTTCGCGCATGCGCGGGCGCGTGACACTGACGCCCGAGGCGATCACCTCGGTGGAATTGCCGCTGAAGGCAGATGGCAGCCATGTCTGGCGCCCTTTCGCGCCCTCCAGCAGCATCGACGTGGCGCTCGAGGCGCCGGGCTGGACATGGCCCGGGCACGGCTATTTCGATGCCAACTTCGGCACGGCAGCGCTCGAGGATGATTTCAGCTTCTGGACGTGGAGCCGGTATCCCACCGCCTCGGGGGCGACCTGCATCTATGATGCGGCGCTGCGGGACGGCACCGAGCTGAATTCTGCGTTCCACTTCGGGCGGGATGGCGCGGCCAAGGTGACGGACGCGCCGCCACGCACCGGATTCAAACGCAGCCTGTGGCAAGTGAAGCGCGAGACGCGCGCCGATCCCGGAACGGTGCCGCGTCAGGTTCTGCCGATGCTGGATGCGCCCTTCTACTCCCGCTCGGCGGTGACGACGCGGCTGAATTGCGAGACCGTTACAGGGGTGCATGAGGCGCTCGATCTCGATCGCTTCGCCTCAAGATTGGTCAAGCCGATGCTGGCCTGCCGCGTGCCGCGCCGCGCCGGGTGGCACTTTGACAGCGGCCCCTGAAGAACACGCCAAAGTAAGCGGCCCAGAGGCCTAGATGTCTGCGGGGCGCAGCTCCGGCTCGTTCGGGTTCAGACGCGCGACCGCGAGGTTTAGCGCGCCCGCGATGGTCACCCAGATCAGGTATGGGACAAAGGCCAGCCCCGCGATGAAATCCAGCTGAAAATGTGTGATCGTTGCGCCAAGGACCGCCACCCAGAGGCAGGCCATGACCGGCAGCGCACCCCTAAGCTTGCGCAGGCCGAAAAAGACCGGCGTCCAGAGTGCGTTGAACGCGATCTGCATCGCCCAGAAGCCCATCGCATACTCGCTGCCCGGCAGGCCGGCAACGCGGGAACCCGCAAAGGCGATCAGCAGATAGATCGACGTCCACATGATCGGAAACGCCCAGTTGGGCGGCGTCCATGACGGCTTGTTCAGGCGTTGATACCATTCCCCGGTGGGGAACATGGCGCCCGTGGCACCGGCACCGAAACAGGCGGCCAGAAAAATGGCGAACAGCAGAATATCCATGGCGGCACCCTCTCGAATAAGAGGGTCAGTATCAAGCCCGGTGGCTCTGCTGTCCAGCCACAGAATCCTGCGCCTTGAGATCGGCCAGCGTCTGAAGCAGCGCGCCCGTGCGTCCGATCCCCCATGAAGGCCCGACCTTGCCACGCTCGGCAACCGCTTCGACGAGAAAGGCGACCTCGGGCAGCGGAGGCGCAAAAAGGGTCGCAGGCTGCGGCATCAGCGCCGATGCGGTGGCATATCCCGCTGATTTGCCCAGCCAACCCAGCTTTTGCAGCTTGGTCGTGCGGGCGCGCCGGGTGATCGAATCGTAGCCCTGCCGGCGCAGCTCAGCCCCGATCCCCGCGTAGATGAAACGCGCGGCATAAATGCCCGTGCGCGCACGGTGCGGCAGGCGCGGTACTCCCGCCTCGGACCGGATATAGAGCTTGCGCGCCTCGCTCAGTAGGCGCGCGATCATCGCGCGGACCTCGGGGCTGGCCTCGGGTCGGGCCAGAAAATCCTCGGGCGCGATCCCCGCCTCTCTCAGCCAGCTCAGCGGCAGGTAAATCCGCCCGGCGCGTGCATCCTCGCCCACGTCGCGGGCGATATTGGTCAGCTGCATCGCAACGCCCAGATCACAGGCACGCGCCAGCGCATGGGCATCGCGCACGTCCATCAGCACGCACATCATCGCCCCAACGGCGCTGGCGACGCGCGCGGAGTAGGCGTAAAGATCACTCAGCGTTTCATAGCGCCGCTCTTCGGCGTCCCACGCCAGCCCCTCCAGCAGCGCCTCGGGCAGCGGGCGGGGCATATGGTAGCGCGCGACGATGGCGGCAAAGGCGCGGTCCTCGGGCGTGTCGCGCGGCGCTCCTGCATAGACCCGGTCAAGACGGTCGCTGAGGTCCAAGACCGCCTGCGCCTTGTTGCCGCCCTCGTCGACCTCGTCATCCGACAGGCGGCAAAACGCATAGAGCGCCAGCGCCGGATCGCGCACGGCGGCAGGCAGCACCCGCGAGGCCGTGTGAAACGACAAAGACCCCGTGCGGATTACGGCACGGCAATGCGCGAGGTCATCCGGCGCGATGCCGTGTCCCTTGCCATATGTCTGCACCCGCGCGGTCATTCCGCCGCCAGCCTCTGCTCGAAGGCGGGCGCATCGGGCACCAGCTTGCCCAGCACTTCGGCACTGGAAATGACGCCAGGCAGGCCCGCGCCGGGATGCGTTCCGGCCCCCACCAGATAAAGGCCGCGCGCCTCTTCGCTGACGTTGTGCGGACGAAACCACGCGCTTTGCAGGATGCGCGGCTCGATCGAAAAGCCCGAGCCGTAGGGCGACAGATACCGATCGCGGAAATCCTCGGGCGTGAAGGCCATCGAGGCCGACAGCACGCCTTCGAAACCCGGAATGACCTTCTCAAGCTCAGCCGCCATCTTGCGCTGATAGCGTGCGCCCTCCTGCGCCCAATCCACCGGATTGGCATGGCCCAGATGCGGCACCGGCGAGAGGGCATAAAAGGTGTCGTCGCCCTCGGGCGCTGCGCCGGGGTCAGTTATCGTCGGGCGGTGCAGATAGATACTCATGTCGTCCGACAGCTTGCCCTTCATGAAGATGTCGTCGATCAGCCCCTTGTAGCGCGGCCCGTTGAGGATGGTGTGGTGCCCCACGTCAGACCATTTGCCCGCCGTACCCTTGGTGCCGAAATACCAGACATAAAGGCCCATGGACCACCGCTGGCGCGCCAGCTTGGCCGGGGACCAACGGCGCTTGGGCAGATTGCGCAAAAGGCGGGTATAGGTGTGGCCGGCGTCCGCGTTGCTGACCACGACATCGGCGCGCATGGCCTGCCCGTCCATGAGGCGCACGCCCGTCGCGGCGCCATCCTTGACCGTGATCTCATCGACCTCGGCGCCTTGGCGCACCATGCCGCCCTGCCCACGGATCACAGCCACCATCGCATCGGCAATCGCCTGCACGCCGCCGACGGCATAATGCACGCCGAACGCCTTTTCCAGATGACACACCAGCGCATAGATCGACGTGACGCGAAAGGGGTCGCCCCCGATGAAAAGCGGGTGAAACGACAGCGCCATACGCAGCCGCGGATCCTTGACGCGGGCCGCCACATGGGCATGCACCGGACGGTCAGCGCGCAGCCGGGCAAAGGTGGGCAGCACCTTCACGATGTCCATCAGGCGATTCATAGGGCTGCGCCCAAGCTCCTCAAAGCCGAAGGCATAGCGCGCCTCGCTTTCGCGCAGGAAGCGGCGATAGCCCTTGACGTCGCCGGGACTGAGGCGGGCAACCTCGGCCACCATCTGCTCGGTGTCGCCAGTCGCATTGAAGCGCGAGCCATCGGGCCAGCGGATCTCGTAG
This sequence comes from Roseovarius sp. D0-M9, assembly GCF_037083805.1. Taxonomy (NCBI): domain Bacteria; kingdom Pseudomonadati; phylum Pseudomonadota; class Alphaproteobacteria; order Rhodobacterales; family Roseobacteraceae; genus Roseovarius; species Roseovarius sp. D0-M9. The sequence continues at coordinate 85,080 of NZ_JBAPKZ010000016.1, forward strand.
TAGGGATCCAATGGGCGCAGATGGACGTCCTTGCGGAAATCCGCACCACAGGCGGCCCATAGCTCCTCAAAGAGCTGCGGCACCGTCACGATGGTCGGTCCAAGGTCGAAGCGGTGGCCCTTTTCAGTGATCGAACTGCCGCGCCCGCCCGCGCGATCCAGCCGGTCGAGAACCGTCACGTGATAGCCCTTGGCCCCCAGACGCATGGCCGAGGCCAGACCGCCAAGCCCGCCGCCGACCACGATTGCAGTATTTCCGGCTAAGCTCATGTCATCCCCCGGCTCATGTCATCTCATCCAAGACTACATGTGTCCAGTTTGGTTGACAACTATCCTCTACGCCTGCCCCCAAGTTTTATAAACGGCCCTGATAACATAGGGAATTCGCGCCCAATCCATGCTTTCAATGCTACGCTTAATGTGTCAGGATTGCTTTACGCTGCGGGGTGACCGCAAGGAGTCGGGCTGAAAATGGGACAAATCGTGACACTCAGCTTTCACCGCTTCGAAGGGCTGCGCGCGCAGGTCTGGGCGTTTGCCATGATGGGCCTTGCGCGCCGCGAGATGGCCCGCGTGCCCGGCATCGGCTTTTGGAAGCTGTGCGGCTCGGGCACCGGCGCCGGATTCACCCCCCGCCCAAACCTTTCGGTTTATGCGATCCTTGCCACCTGGCCCGATGCTCAGACGGCGCGCGCCGCGCTGACCGGCGGCGGCATCCTGGGCCGCTACCGCAGCCGCGCCGCCGAGACGTGGAGCGTGCTTTTGTCGCCCACGTCGGCGCGCGGGGCATGGTCGGGGCGCGCGCCCTTCGTGCCCGGCGACGCCGAGCAGCCAGCGGCGCTTGCCGCGCTGACCCGCGCGACGATCCGCCCCTCGGTGCTGGCCCGTTTCTGGCGGCGCGTGCCGGATATCTCCGCCGTGATCGGCGGCAACTCGGGCGTCATCTTCAAGATCGGGATCGGGGAGGTGCCATGGCTGCATCAGGTCACATTCTCGATCTGGCCGGACAGCCAGAGCATGGCCAACTTCGCCCGCACCGGCCACCATGCCGACGCGATCCGCGCCGTGCGCGCGGAAAACTGGTTCAGCGAAGAGCTATACGCGCGCTTTGCCGTCCATTCGGATATCGGCACCTGGAATGGTGCCTCGCCCCTCGCCTTATCGGAGCCTGCATGACCCAGCCCTTCCCCTTCTCCGCCATCGTCGGCCAGGACGAGATGAAACTGGCGATGATCCTGACGGCCGTGGATCCCTCGATCGGCGGCGTTCTGGTCTTTGGCGATCGGGGCACCGGCAAGTCCACCGCCGTGCGCGCGCTGGCCGCGCTGCTGCCCCGCATCACCGCGGTCGAGGGGTGCCCGGTCAATGCCGCCAAGCCGGCCAACTGCCCCGAATGGGCCAAGGTCACCGGCACAAGGACGCATGACATTCCGACCCCGGTGGTCGATTTGCCCCTCGGGGCCAGCGAAGACCGCGTGACCGGCGCATTAGATATCGAGCGGGCGCTGGTCGACGGTGAAAAGGTGTTTCAGCCGGGACTGCTGGCGAGCGCCAACCGCGGATACCTCTATATCGACGAGGTGAACCTGCTGGAGGATCACATCGTCGACCTGCTGCTGGATGTCGCCCAATCGGGCGAGAATGTGGTCGAGCGTGAGGGCCTGTCGATCCGCCATGCCGCCCGCTTTGTTCTGGTCGGGTCGGGCAACCCCGAGGAGGGGGAATTGCGCCCCCAGCTTCTCGATCGCTTCGGCCTTTCGGTGGATGTGGCCTCGCCCACGGACATCTCTCAGCGGGTCGAGGTTCTGCGCCGCCGCGATGCTTTTGAAAACGACAAATCCGCCTTCATGGTGCGCTGGCAGGCCGAGGATGCGACCATCCGCGAACAGATCCTGACGGCCCGCATCGCGCTGAAATCCCTCAAGCCCGATGATGCGACCCTGCACGACGTTGCCGAGCTGTGCATCGCGATGGGGTCAGACGGGGTGCGAGGCGAACTGGCCCTTCTGAAGGCCGCGCGCGCCTATGCTGCCTACCGCGACGATACCGCCATTTCGCGCGACCACATCCGCGCGGTCGCGCCGCTTGCCCTGCGTCACCGGCTGCGCCGCGATCCGCTGGACGACGCGGGATCGGGTGCGCGCGTCGGCCGCGTCATCGAAACCGTGCTGGGCTGATGGACAGCGCGCCACATCCGGCATGGACGCGCGCGATGCTGGCGCTGCACCTCGTGGCGATCGACCCTGCCGGATTGGGCGGCATCGTGCTGCGCGCCCGCAGCGGTCCGGCGCGCGATGCTTTTCTGGCCGCGCTTGGCCGGTATCCGCGTCCTGCCGCAAAACTGCATCCCGACATGACCGATGACGCGCTCTTTGGCGGGCTGGACCTCAACGGCACTCTGTCGACAGGCCGACTGGTGCAGCAGGCCGGGCTGCACTCCCATGACGGACCGCTGCTGTTGCCCATGGCCGAGCGCACGCGCCTGCAACTGGCCGCGCGTCTGGCCGCGATGATGGACAAGGGGCGCAACCATCCCGTCATCGCGCTGGACGAGGCGGCAAGCGAGGACGAGGGCGTGCCTGCCGCATTGGCCGAGCGGCTGGCCTTTCACCTCGATCTGGACGGTATGACGCTGGCCAATATCGCGCCGCTGGACGCCGACCTGCCCGCGCCCGCGCCCTTGCCCCGCATTGGCGAGGCGCAGATCGAGCAGATTGCCCTGCTGGCCGAAGCCTTCGGCGTGCGCAGCCCGCGCGCCGCCTGCCTTGCGATGCGCGCCGCCGCTGCACATGCCGCCCTTCAAGGGCGCCCCGATGTCATCGACGCAGATATCGAGATCGCCGCCGCGCTGGTCCTTGCGCCCCGCGCCACCCGGCTGCCGGACCGCGAAGAGGACGAGGAGCCCGAAGAGCAAGAAGAGCAGCAACAACGGCCCGAAGCCCCCGATGACGCGGATACCGAGCAGGACGCGCGCCAATCAGACCCGATCCCTGATGACATGCTGATCGAGGCGGTGCTGGCCCTTTTGCCCGAGGATATGCTGGCGCGCATCGCGGGCGGCAGACAGCGCACCGCCAGTGGCGAGGGCAGCGGCGATGCGCGCACCGGCAATCGCCGGGGCCGCCCTGTCCCGCCGCGCAAAGGGCGCCTTGGCGGGGCGGCGCGGCTCGATCTGATCGCAACGCTGCGCGCTGCGGCCCCATGGCAAAAGGCGCGCGCGGTGCAGCGCCCGGATCACGCCGGGCTGCATATCCGCCCAGCCGACATCCACCTGCGCAGATATGAGCAGAAATCGGACCGCCTTCTGATCTTTGTCGTCGATGCCTCCGGCTCGGCGGCAATGACGCGGCTGGCCGAGGCCAAGGGCGCGGTCGAATTGATGCTGGCCGCTGCCTATGCCCGGCGCGACCACGTCGCGCTGGTTGCCTTTCGTGCCGATAGCGCCGAGGTGCTGCTGACGCCCACGCGCTCGCTCGTGCGGACCAAACGGCAGTTGGCCGCCCTGCCCGGCGGCGGCGCAACGCCGCTTGCAACGGGGCTGCGCGCCGCGCTCGACATGGCGCGCAGCGCGCGGCAGCGCGGCATGACACCGACGCTGGCGGTGCTGACCGATGGGCGCGCGAACATCACGCTGGAGGGCGTGCCGGACCGCGCCCGAGCGGCAGAGGACGCCACGGACATCGGCCGCGCCATCGCCGCCAGCGGAACCGAAGCGCTCGTCGTCGATATGGGCAATCGCCCCGAACCTGCGCTGAAATCGCTGGCCGCCACGATGAACGCGCATTATTTCGTATTGCCGCGCGCAGATGCGCGGCGCATCTCGGACGCCGTCGCCTCCGTCATGGACGGCTGAGCCATGCGCTGGCCCGAGGATGCGGCGGGCTGGCCGCTCTGTGATAACTCCCGCAGAATCCTGCACCGCCCGCACCGCTGGCACGTGCAGGAAATGGGCGCGGGGCCCACCCTTTTGCTGCTGCATGGCGCGGGGGGGGCCACGCACAGCTGGCGGGGGCTGATGCCTTTGCTGGCCGAGCGCTTTCACGTGATTGCCGTCGATCTGCCCGGCCATGGCTTTACCCAATCGGGCGCGCGCCAGCGCAGCGGGCTGGACGATATCGCCGCCGATCTGGCCTCCCTGATCGCTGGCGAGGGGTGGGACGTAGAGGGGCTGGTCGGCCATTCGGCCGGCGGCGCGATCGCCCTTGCGCTGGCACCCTTGCTGGAGGCCCCAAGGCTCAGGGTCGTCACGCTAAATGCCGCGCTCTCGAATTTCGAGGGGGTGGCGGGATGGCTGTTTCCGCGGCTGGCCAAGCTTTTGGCCCTGACGCCTTTCACGGCGGATCTGTTTTCCGCCACAGCCTCGTCCAGCGCGAGTGTCAGGCGTCTCATCGAGGGGACCGGATCGACATTGCCGCCCGAAGGCCTTGCGCTTTATAGGCGCCTTGTCGCGGACCGCTCGCACGTGGACGGCACGCTGGCCATGATGTCGCAATGGTCGCTCGATGGCCTGATGGGCCGCTTGGGGCAGATCACCTGCCCGGTTCTGATGATCGCAGGCGAGGGCGACACGGCTGTCCCGCCAGCAGTGTCGGCAGAGGCGGCCAAGCGGCTGCCCCAAGCCCAGCTGCGCATGGTCCCAAACCTCGGCCACCTCATGCACGAGGAAGATCCCGGCGCAATCGCGGAAATCATTGGCGCGTTCATGGCGTCCTGAGACGCCGCGCGCACTCAGGCACTTTTCTCCCAGCGGGAGCGCAGGCGATGCAGCGAAAACCAGACCGCGAAGAGGACGACCGGCACCGAAACCGCCAGCAGGGTCGTATGCGGGAGCGCAGGCGCAAGCGACGGCCCCGCCGCCTTGAGCACATAAGACAGTAGGCCCACCGCGTAATAGGTGATCGCCACGGCCGACAGCCCCTCGACCGTCTGCGCGATCAGCACCTGCTTGCGGTTGCGCGCATCCAGCGACTTCAAAAGCACCTGATTGTCGCGGTTCAGCGTCAGGTCGATCCGCGTGCGCAAGAGCGACAGCGCCTGTGACAGATCGTCGATCAGTGTCTTTTGCCGCGCGCCGATGCTGTCGATCGTCGCCATGCTCGGCTCCAGCCGCGAGCGGACAAAGCCGCTGATGGTTTGCAGATCGTCCAGCTTCTCCTCCTCCAGCGAGGTCAGGCGTTGCTGCACGAGGTTGTAGTAGGCCAGGCTGGCGGAAAAGCGAAAGCGCGTCGATGCTCTGAGGGCATTACTTTTCTGCAAAAGGCCCGACAGCGCCTCGAAGAGCTTTTCGTCGTTCTCGATACTCTCCGACCCCATGGAGCCGACGACCTCGATCAGGCGGTTTTCATCCTCGGCCAGGCTCTCGCCAGTACGCCGGGCGATGGGCAGGCCCAAAAGGCAGAGCGTGCGATAGGTCTCCATCTCGATCAGGCGCTGGACGCGGCGGCCGGTTTCCTCGGGCGAGGCCTGAGGCGTCGCGACGTGATAGGTGATGAACCCAGCCGCATCGGGGATGAGCGTGGAATGCACCGCCATGCCGCCGCGCATCGTGCCACCCAGCGCGCGACCCTGCCGTGCGGCGGCCTTGCTCTTGCGTGTCAGCGGGCCGGTGACTTCGACCTTGGTCAGAGTGATCGCCTCCACCTCGTCCACGGCGGCGATATCCATCAAGAGGCGCGACGTGGCGGCCGCGTCGCCGTCTTGCGAGATCAGCAGGGTCACAGACATGAATTCGGTATGCTGTTCCAGCTTGAGACCATAGCCGTCGCACTGCTTCATCCAGTGGCGCGTGTTCTTGGCCTCGTGGTCGATGCCGAATATCTCAAAGAGGCGCATGCGCGCGGTGGCAGAGCAATCAATGCCCAGATGCATGATCGTGTCACCGGGGCCTGCGGGCATCGGCGGGCGCGCATGAGGTTCGGCCACAACCGTCTCGCGATCGACGTGAAAGGTCCATTCGGGCGTGGTTGTGGCGGGCTCTTTGTGAGGTGCAGTCAAGCTCATCTTACCTTTCGATCATCGCCCTGGCGACACGGGGTCGCGGCCTAGCAGCCCAGAGGTCTGCTACGCACCTCGGACGATAGCTTTTCTGGGGACGTTGCGTAAGGCGTCTTGGGGCCGCCTGCGCCGATCTGTCGCCGCAGGCGCGCGAATTTGGCGCAAGCTGCCCGGTAAATGATCGCGCAGCCATGGGCGCGAGCGGCCTGTCCACAGCCACCGCCAAGCGACGTGAGGCCGCCACGCCAAACCCACGCCGCTTGGCCAAAGCGGCGCGGGCGTTTGGCAAAGCCGCGCAGATGGCCAGGCCCGGAACCTGCCTCAGAAACTCAGCGAGATATCGCGGTGCTTGGAATTGCACTCAGCGACAAAGATCGCCTGCTCCTGCGGTAGTTTTGGCTGTTGGCGCAGGCCGATGGTGCCACTGATGGCCGCCTCATAGGCTTGCAACTCTGGCAAAAGCTCGTCTGTCGCACGGGTGCGCCAGGCCAGTTCGGATGCAAACACCTCCTGCGCCTCTTCCACGCTGTCCAGCGCGCGCTCGACATTCGGCGTGCGGGCGTCGATCTGCCGGCGGGCATCGGACAAAAGGCCACGAATGTCGTTGCCACCCGCAACATCGCCAAAGAGGCGCTCGACCTCAGTAAAGCGCACATCCGCCGTCTCGCCGTCCATGCCTGCGGCATCCTCGGCCAGCGCATCCAGCGGTGCCTGAATCTCGGCCAGCGCATCGGCGGACTCGATATACGCGATCAATTCTACCAGCGGCCCATAGGCCTGATCGACGGTGCGGCGATAGAGGCCGCGCGCCCGGCGGTCATTGGCGGTGAGCCGGCTATAGGCGGCCTCGGCCTCGTCCCATTCGGCGGGCACCGCATCAAGGTATTCCTGACGCTCGGCCTCCATCCGCTCCACTCGAGCTTGCAGCGCCTCGGTATCGCCCCAGCCGCGACTGATCTGCGTGCGCAGGTCCTCCAGCTCGCTTTCGATCCGGCGCGCTTGCGCTTGCAGTGCGCGCACTTCCTTGTGCAAGGGTCGGTAGGCAATGGCCTCCTCTTCCAGCCCGGCCTCGATGGTCTCGATTTCGTCCATCAGGTCAAACGACTCCTCTGCCTTGTCGAGGCCACGCTCAAAATCGCTCTGCACGTTGCTGGGCAGATAGGACAGATCGAGGCCCCGCGCCCGGTCGATGGCCGATCTGATTGCAGAGCCGTTTTCCCCAAATTCCTGCGACACGTAATTCTCGATGCAGTATTGCAGCGCGGGGTTGACCGGCGGCGGCGCCGTTTCGGCGGTCAGCGAGCTGCGCATCGGCAGGTAGTTCACCAGCGGCGGGAAATAGGCCACGATCACCAGCGAGAGAAGTTGCAGCCCGATGAAGGGCAACACACCAATGTAGATCTGAATGGTCTTGACCGCCTTGGATGCGACCCCGCGCAAGTAGAAGAGCGCAAAGCCGAAGGGCGGCGTGAGGAAAGATGTCTGCAGGTTCAGGCCGATCATGACGCCCAGCCAGACTGCCGTGATATTGGCCTCGGGATCGGCCAGAAGGATTGGCGCGACGATGGGCACCACGACCACCGCAATCTCGATGAAGTCGAGAAAGAAGCCCAAGACGAAGATCACCGCCATGACGATGGCGAACTTGGTCCAGAAACCGCCCGGTAGCCCTTCGAGGTAGTGTTTGACCAGCTCCTCGCCGCCGAACGCGCGGAAGGCCGCCGTCAGCATCGCGGCGCCCAGAAGGATGATGAAGACAAGGGAGGTCGTCTTGGCCGTTTCCACCATGACACCGGCCAGCGCCCCTTCGCTGATGTAGGCGCGATACCCGCTCCACGCGATGGCGATGACGGTCAGGACAACGCCGATGATGGCGATGTTGATGCCGAAGGTGTCATCGGCGCTCTGGATGTTCTGGACGTTGGTGTTGTAGTTGGCCAGCGTGAAGGTGATGATGGCGAGGCCCAGCAAGGCCATGATTGCCGGTACGAATTGCAATCTGCCGCCGGGATGCAGCCTGTATCCGGCCATCACCAATGCACCGACCGCGCCGATGGCCCCCGCCTGATTGACCGTCGCGATGCCGCCGATGATCGACCCCAGAACAAGCACGATCAGCGCCAGCGGAGGCACCATCGCCAGCAAGACCTTGCCCAGAAAACGCATGTCATAGTCGCCCTCGAAAGGGACCGCAGGCGCAAGACGTGGGCGGATGATGGCAATCGCCAGAATGAGGAGGATGTAGAGGCCCACCAGAACAAGCCCCGGCACCAGCGCGCCCAGAAACATTTCGCCCGCACTGGTCGAGAGCACGCCGAATTCCGACGGCATGACGATCTCTCCGGTGACTTCCTTGTAGAGCGCCTGGCGCGCTTGGCCCGCCTGATCGGCCGCCGAAGCGAGTTGGTCAGCAAGGATGATGAGCACAATCGAGGGCGGGATGATCTGGCCCAGCGTGCCCGAGGACGCAATGATGCCCGACGAGAGCGAGTTGGAGTATCCATTGCGCATCATCGCGGGCAGCGAAATAAGGCCCATCGCGACGACGGTGGCACCGACGATGCCCGTGGTTGCCGCCAGAAGCGCGCCGACAATGACGACCGATATGCCCAGACCGCCCGGCACCGGCCCGAAGAGCTGCGCCATGGTAACCAGCAGGTCTTCGGCGATCTTGGAGCGCTGAAGCATGATCCCCATGAAGATGAAGAGCGGGATGGCGATCAGCGTGTCTCGCTCAGGCTCCCAATAGACGCCCCTGAGGTTGGTGACGCCCGAGCTCAGCCACTGGCCCGGCCCGCCGGATGCGAAATATGCGTCAACGTCGCCAGTAAAGAGATAGCCCGTCCCCGCCGCAAGAAGGATGGTGATGATCGCGGCGCCCGGCAGCGAAAAGGCCACCGGATACCCCGACCCCAGCGCAAAGCCCATGATGAGGATGAGCATCAGAAGAAAGACAATTTCCATACCTGCGAGCCTCGTCCTTTTTTATATCATGTCGGCGTGCGTCGTGCGCGCGCCCGGCTCACCGCGCTTGTCAGCGATAGCCTCAAAGAATTGAGCGACGAATTGCACCATCATCGTGACCGCAAAGACGGCCAGAAACCCGGCCATGAAATACTTCACATACATCCCGAAGCCCGATTGCGTGACCTCGAACACGAGGATCGGCCCGACGATGCTGCTGGAGGATGAGGCGAAACCGACGATCAGAATAGTCCAGGACAGAAGCATCCCCAAAAGAACCGCGCCCCACGCGTTGACGCGCCCCTGCGCCTCGCGGCGCATGCTGGCATAAAGCAGATCAACTCGCACATGGCCGTCCTCGTAAAGGGTATAGGCCGAGGCAAAGAGGAAGAGCGCGCCATACCAGAAGCGCACGAGATCGGCCATGAAGGCCTGCTCGTATGAAAAGACGAAGCGGCTGAAGACAATCAAGAGTTCAGCGATGACGACCATGAGCGTCAGCCAGATGAAGCCGAGTGAGCGCGTGACGGCACCGATCACAATGCCGATCACCACGAGCGGGAGGTGGAAGTAGAGACCGCGGAATTCGGCGCGCCCGAGGTTTCCAGCCAGTTCAGCGCCGACCGCGTTTTCAAGCATCCCGTTGACACGCATGAACGAGACAAGGGCATCGCCGGCACCGATCAGAAGAACGACCCAGAAAGCCGCCCGGATGAGAAATGTGTTGGCCGCGGTAACGCGCGCGGCCTCGGCGCGCAAGGATGCGTGCGGCGAGCGGATGACCAGCGTGATCGCCAGCGCGACGGCTGCGGCATAGACACCGATCTGCACGAATGCCCCGGCACCCCCGCCCGAAAGCACGCCAAGTGCGCCGGGGAAATCAAACCAGAACGTCAGGACTGCATTGACCAGAAAGGCGGTCATGAGGGCCAGCATTGTCCAACCGAACATGCGGACAACCGGCGCAGGCGCGCCTTGTGCATCTTTCATCAGTTAACCCCCCTAACGTGCTCTGCGGCACTGCGATTGGAACCGGGCCAGAGAGCATTCCGGCCCGGTCATGGACGGCCCATGGGCCGACGCGATCCAGATGAGACGATCAGATATTCAGGAAGCGGTTGCGCTTGACCACATAGGGCGCGTCGGACAGGTTCGACCATGCACCGACGTTATTGCGCGCATCGAGGAAGCTGTCGATGATCTCGGCCGCAAGCTCGCTATGGTCGCGCGTCTCTTCGATAACCTCTTCAGATGCGGCACCGAAGGCCTCATAGATGTCATCGTTGAACTCGCGCAGCTCGACACCGTAATCGTTGATGAGACGATTGAGGTAGATACCGTTGTTGTAGTTGGTCTCTGCCGTCTGCATCGCGTTTTCCTCGGCACAGCACAGCGTGATGATGAGCTTGTCGTTGTCGGAAAGCGACGACCAGAACTCGGTATTCATACCCAGGCTCACCTGGCTTCCGGGCTCGTGCATGCCGGGCCAGTAGTAATACTGGGCCGCTTCATAGAGCTTGAGGAAGAAGTCGTTCCATGGGCCCACCCACTCGGTCGCGTCAATGGCGCCCGAAACGAGGTTTTCGTAGATCTGACCACCCGGAACCGAAACGGGCGAGGCGCCGACCTTGGACATGACGTCGCCACCAAGACCCGGAATACGCATCTTGAGCCCCCTGAGGTCGTCGGGCGAGTTGATCTCCTTGTTGAACCAGCCGCCCATTTGCAGGCCGGTGTTGCCGCAGGGAATCCCCTTGATGCCAAACTCGCTACCGATCTTGTCCAACAGTTCCTGGCCGCCGCCAAACTTCATCCAGGCGTCCATTTCGGTATAGGTCAGGCCGAACGGCACAGCGGTAAAAACCGCCCAGGCAGGATGCTTGCCCTTCCAGTAATAATCGCAGCCGATATACGCCTGTGCGTTGCCTGACGCGACCTCATCAAAGCTGTCGAACGCGCCGACGCGTTCGCCTGCTGCGAAATACTGCACCGCGATGCGGCCCTCGGTCGCTTCCTCGATGCGCTCGGCAAGGCGCTGTGCGCTGGTGCCCAGACCGGGGAAATCGCGGCCCCAGGTCGATACGATGGACATTTCAATACGATCTTGCGCAATCGCCGGCGCGGCAAGCGCGGATGCGGCAGCTCCTCCTGTCGCAACTTTAAGAAACTTGCGTCTCTCCATTAACAGGCTGCTGAATAAGTCGGGCTTGAAGGACGTTGTTCCTGCCGCATGGATTTCAAGGCGGTTCTCTGTGGCATCGGCGGCGGACGCCCGGTTTGGGATGCTCCGT
>NZ_JBAPKZ010000017.1:0-85336 GCF_037083805.1 Roseovarius sp. D0-M9
TCCCGCCCTCCCTGTCACCAGAAAGGGTAAAGGTGGACGACTTTTACGCCGCCCGCAGCAGGCTCATCCCGCCGCTACCGTGGCCGACTTTCGCACCGCCGTTCTCAGGCTGTTTGCAGGTCACTTTGGTCCCTTGTGGGGCGCGTATTCAGTGCGACCCTAGGCACGCGAGTGCAGGAATAACAGGAATTATGGTGCCAATGCGCTTCTTTCCGGGAATGTGATGCAAAGGATCCGCTGCGGCTTGGATCCGCCGTTAAAGCAACGAAAGGATGACTGCCAGGCTACCCGCGCCCACAACAGCGCCAAAACCGGCCCAGAAGGCCATGTCTCGCCGGCGGCGACGCGGCGGCGCGGGCGGAGGGGGCGCCGCGCTGCGCATCAGCGCCTGCTCGACCAATTGGGGCAGGCGGGGGCCAAACCGGGCAAGCACGGCTGCCGTGCGTCCAAGGCTTTGCGCAATGGCGCGGGGTCCAAGGCTTTTGCGGATGTAATCCTCGACCACGGGCTTGGCGACTTGCCAGATGTTGATCTGCGGGTTGAGAGAGCGCGCAACACCCTCGACAACGACCATCGTGCGCTGCAAAAGGATCAGCTCGGTCCTTGTTTCCATGCCGAAGCGTTCTGTGACTTCAAAGAGATAGCTCAGAAGATTGCCCATGCTGATGCGCGTTGCATCCATGCCGAAGATGGGCTCGCCCACTGCGCGGAGGGCGCGGGCAAACTCGTCCACGTCGCGGTCGGCGGGCACGTAACCTGCCTCGAAGTGGACCTCGGCGACGCGTTGGTAATCGCGCTTGATGAAGCCATAGAGAATCTCGGCATAAACGCGGCGGGTATACTCGTCGATATGCCCCATGATGCCGAAGTCATAGATGATGATATTGCCGTTCGCCGCGACTTTGAGATTGCCCTGATGCATGTCGGCGTGGAAATATCCGTCGCGTAGCGCATGGCTGAGAAAGAGTTGCAGCACCCGGTCGCCCAGCACCCGTCTGTCGTGCCCGGCGGCGTCTATCGCGTCATTGTCGCCCATGGGCACGCCGTCGGCCCATTCCATCGTCATGACATGACGGCTCGACAGATCCCACTTTATGCTTGGCAGCTGAAAGCCCGCGTCGCCTTCGGTATTGGCGGCGAATTCCGAGGCTGATGATGCCTCGAGCCTCAGGTCCAGTTCGCCCATCACGACGCCCTCGAAGTGGGCGATGATATCGGTCGGGCGCAGGCGGCGGGACGACGCCGACAAAAGCTCGATCATGTTGGCGGCAAAGTAGAACGCGTCGATGTCCACGCGAAACGCGCGCTCGATACCGGGTCGCAACACCTTGATCGCGACCGCCTCGCCAGTGCCTCTCAGGCGCGCCTTGTGAACCTGCGCGATTGAGGCGGCGGCGACGGGCGGGCTGAAATCGTCAAAGATCTGTTCGACTGGCACCCCCAGCTCGGCCTCGATGGTTGCCTTGGCGGTCTCGATGGGAAAGGGCGGAAGCTTGTCCTGAAGGATGCGCATCTGCTGGGCCAGATCGCTTCCCACCAAATCAGGCCGCGTCGACAGGATCTGGCCGAACTTGATGTAGGCCGGGCCGAGGGCGGTCAGCGCGCGGGGGGCGGGCGGCATGGCCGGATTGCCCTTGGCCCCCAGCCATTTGAATGGCCAGGCAAGGCAACGCAGCGTTCCACGCACTAGTGGCGGCGCCTCGAGCGCATCCATGATGACGGCCATCGCGCCGGTGCGCTCCAGTGTGGCGCCCGTGCGGATCAGGCGAATGATGTTGTGCGGTCCGCGCATCAGCTAGATTTTCCATCCCGAATGAAGGCAGGCGATGCCGAGGCTGAGGTTGCGATACTTCGCATTCCCGAAACCAGCCTGCTCCACCATGCTCAGGAAGGTCTCCTGATCGGGGAACTTGCGGATCGATTCGACCAGATACTGATAGCTGTCGCGATCCCCGGCAATCGCCTGACCCATGCGAGGGATGATGTTGAAGCTGTAGAGGTCATACGCCTTTTGCATCATGTCGTTCGGGATCTGGCTGAATTCCAGCACCATCAGGCGCCCGCCGGGGCGCAGCACGCGGTACGCCTCGTTCAGGGCCTCCTGCGGGCGGGTCACATTCCGGATGCCAAAGCTGATCGTATAGACGTCAAAGGAGTTATCCTCGAAAGGCAGCGCCATCGCGTCGCCCACGACCCAATCAAGACTTTCGGCCATGGCTTCTGCTTCGGCGCGCTTGCGTCCCTCGACCAGCATCGGCTCGGTCAGGTCCAGCACGGTCGCATGGCCGCTGCCCGCGCGCTTCAGGAACCGAAAGGCGATATCACCGGTGCCGCCCGCGACATCCAGCAGGCGCTGGCCGGCAGGCGGGGCCAGCCAATCCATCATCGCGTCTTTCCAGACGCGGTGGATGCCCATGCTCATGACGTCGTTCATCACGTCATACTTGCTGGCGACCGAGCCAAAGACGCCGCGCACGCGGCCTGCTTTTTCATCTTCGGGGATGTCCTGAAATCCGAAATGGGTGGTGTTCTCGGTCATCGCTCTTGCCTTGCGCTGGGATCACCCCTTGTTATAGGGCGCAAGGCCGCAGACACAATGCGGCACTCTCAGCAGAGGCGGGACATGCCTGAATTACCCGAAGTCGAGACGGTGCGCCGTGGTCTCGCGCCCGTGATGGAGGGGGCGGTGATCGCGCGCGCGGATGTGAACCGGCCCGATTTGCGCTGGCCCTTTCCCGAAAACATGGCGCAGCGCCTCGAGGGCCAGCATGTGCGCGGTCTGCGGCGACGGTCAAAATACATTCTTGCCGATCTGTCAGGCGGCGAGACGCTGCTGATTCATCTTGGCATGTCGGGCAGGATGCTGATTTCAGGAGATCCGCTGGGCCAGTTCGTGCACGCACATCCCGCCGCAGAAAAACACGATCACGTCGTGTTTCACATGGCGAGCGGCGCGCGCGTCACCTTCAACGATCCGCGCCGGTTCGGTGCGATGGACATGTTTGCCACATCCGAGGCGGAGGCCCACCCCCTTCTTGCCAAGCTGGGCCCCGAGCCATTGGGCAACAGCTTTGACGAGGCGTATCTGGTGGCGGCACTGGCGGCCAAGAATACACCGATCAAATCAGCCCTGCTGGATCAGCGCCTGATCGCCGGCCTTGGCAATATCTATGTGTGCGAGGCGCTTTACCGGGCGGGCATTTCGCCGCGCCGGCGGGCCGGCAATATTGGTGCGCGCCGGGCGGCGTCCCTCGTGCCCATCATCCGCGACGTGTTGCGCGATGCGATCGAGGCGGGGGGATCGTCCTTGCGCGACTTTCGCCGGGCAGATGGCGAGTTGGGATATTTCCAGCACCGATTTGATGTCTATGATCGCGAGGGCGAGCCTTGCCGCCGCGTGGGATGCGCAGGCACCATTGCCCGCGTGGTGCAATCGGGACGCTCCAGTTTCTACTGCGGCAAATGCCAGCGGTGAAATTGCCGACTGTGGACTGCGCAACAAGATTCGGTTGATCCGGATTGCAACGGTGGTAAGACTGCCCGTCTGACAGAAACAAGCGAAAGCATATTTCATGGCCTATGAGACGATCATCGTCGAAGTAGAAGACCACGTCGCCCAGATCACCCTCAACCGCCCCGATGCCCTCAACGCGCTGAACGACCAGCTGTTGGGCGAGTTGGTAACCGCGCTTCAGGAGGCGCAGGCCAACGACAAGGTGCGATGCATCATCCTGACCGGCTCGGACAAGGCGTTCGCCGCCGGGGCCGACGTCAAGATGATGTCCGACAAGAACTTTGTCGAAATGTTCTCCGAGGACTTCTTTGGCGCACAGCATGATGCCATCACCCGCATTCGCAAGCCGATCATCGCCGCCGTTTCCGGCTATGCGCTGGGCGGGGGCTGCGAATTGGCCATGATGTGCGACTTCATCATCGCCAGTGAGACGGCCAAGTTCGGTCAGCCCGAAATCAATCTGGGCATCATGGCGGGCCTTGGCGGGTCGCAGCGCCTGACGCGTTTCGTGGGCAAGTCCAAGGCGATGGACATGAACCTGACGGGCCGCTTCATGGATGCCGAAGAGGCCGAGCGCTCTGGGCTGGTCAGCCGTGTCGTGCCAGTCAAGAAGCTGAAGGAAGAGGCGCGCGCGGCAGCGGGCAAGATCACCGAGAAGTCCATGATGTCCGTGCTGGCCATCAAGGAGGCGGTAAACCGCAGCTACGAGACGACCTTGCAGGAGGGTCTCTTGTTCGAGCGGCGCGTGTTCCACTCGCTGTTCGCGACCGAAGATCAGTCCGAGGGCATGGCCGCCTTCAAGGAAAAGCGTCAGGCACAGTTCCGCGACAAGTGAGACGGGGCGCATGATGCGGGCGGTCATGAAGGCAGTTGCAATCATGATCGTCTCGTCTTAAAGACGTCCTCCATACATGCGCGCGATGCCCGCTCAGGCAAGAATCACTTTGGCCAGTCCTGATGGACGATGCCAAAGGCCCGGACGGTGTCCTCGCGTTCCACGCAAGTTCGAAACAGACACAAGTCCGAAGGTAGAATTCTCATGGCAAATACGCCCCAGTCGAAAAAACGCGCACGTCAGAACGAAACGCGCCTCGCGGTCAACAAAGCCCGCCGTTCGCGCATCCGCACATACCTGCGCAAGGTCGAAGAGGCTATCGCGTCGGGTGACAAGTCTGCGGCCGAAACCGCCCTGCGCGCGGCCCAGCCCGAGCTGATGCGCGGTGTCACCAAAGGTGTTTTTCACAAGAACACGGCCTCGCGCAAGATGTCGCGTCTGGCCAGCCGCGTGAAGTCCATCGGCTGATACAACCACTTGACGAAATTGGTTTAAAAGGCGTCCCGAAAGGGGCGCCTTTTGTGTTTATGTGGCCGATTTGAGGCGCTCGGATTCTTTTTGCGCAAAAACAGAGTCAAGACATAAGATAGGTTGCCGCAGCGCGCGCCCGCTTGCTAACTTGGCGTTGCGATTCACGCTTGGGGGGACAAGCTGATTCCGGTGGTGGGCCTTTGGGGGGCTTGCGCCACATGGTAATCTTCACGGGGCAACCCGGCCTGTCCAAATAAAGCATTACTTATGTCGGTCGCGGATGCGTGGTGATTCTGACCACGGTTTCGCGATTGTCATGTTCCACCATCGTCCGTTCCGAAAGGGACGGGCGCCACTGACGGACATTGGTTCGGCAGGGTGGTAGGGGTGTGTGCTTTGGGCGCGGATCGTGATCGTTTGTGTGGGGTCTGGGACGTCGCCGCGCAGGAACTGAAACGACAAGAGCCGCAGAAGCAGGTACGCATGACACAAGATCAATGGGGTCAACTCAAGCAGGACCTTTTGAAGACGATCGGCAAGAGCAATTACAAAAGCTGGATCGAGCCACTGGAGCTGTCGCATGTCGATGAGGGCGTCGCCACATTCGCCGTTCCGACCAGCTTCGTCGGCAATTACGTGTCCCAGAAATACGGCGACCAGATCCTGTATCATGCGCGCACCATCTCGCCCGATATCCGCCGCGTTCATTTCCGCGTCCCTGCCAATCAGGCCAGCCGCCCCGCAGCACCGCGCGCAGCCTCCCAGGCCGCCAGCGCCACGCCCAGCCCCGCGCCCCGCGACCCCAGCATGCCTGCCGCGCCGCTTGACCGGCGCTTCACCTTCGACACCTTCGTCGTGGGCAAGCCAAACGAGTTGGCCCATGCGGCGGCAAAGCGCGTCGCCAGCGGTGGCCCCGTCACGTTCAACCCGCTCTTCCTTTATGGTGGGGTCGGCCTCGGCAAGACGCACTTGATGCACGCGATCGCATGGGAGCTGTCGCAGCGCCAGCCGGAGCTCAATGTCGTTTATCTCTCGGCCGAGCAATTCATGTATCGCTTTGTGTCGGCCCTGCGCGAACGCAAGATGATGGACTTCAAGTCCATGTTCCGCTCGGTCGATGTGCTGATGGTCGACGACGTTCAGTTCATCGCGGGCAAGGACAGCACGCAGGAGGAATTCTTTCATACCTTCAACGCATTGGTCGATGGCGGCAAGCAGATCATCATCTCGGCGGACCGCGCACCCGGCGAGATCGAGAAGCTGGAAGAGCGGATCAAGTCGCGCCTGCAATGCGGCCTCGTCGTGGACCTGCACCCCACCAATTACGAGCTGCGCCTTGGCATCTTGCAGTCCAAGGTCGAATTTTATCGCTCGCAGTATCCGGGCCTCGTTCTGGCGGATGGCGTGCTGGAATTCCTTGCCATGCGCATCACCAAGAACGTGCGCGTCCTTGAGGGTGCTCTGACGCGTCTTTTCGCCTTCGCCTCGCTGGTCGGGCACGAGATCACGATGGAGCTGACGCAGGATTGCCTTGCTGATGTCCTGCGCAGCAGCGAGCGGCAGGTGACCATCGAAGAGATTCAGCGGCAGGTGTCGGATCATTACAACATCCGCCTGAGCGATCTGATCGGCCCCAAGCGCGTGCGCGTTTTTGCCCGCCCGCGCCAGGTGGCGATGTATCTGTCCAAGCATATGACCTCGCGCAGCCTGCCCGAAATCGGGCGCCGTTTTGGCGGACGCGATCACACCACGGTCATGCACGGTGTGCGCCGCATCGACGAGTTGCGCGTGGCCGATGCGCAGATCGCAGAGGACCTGGATCTGCTGCGCCGCACGCTGGAGGCGTAAGGGGGCGGGCGGGCCCGATGAGGCCTTGTGTCAAGGGGGACTTGACCGCTTGGGGTTTCCCGATCACAAACCCAACTAATGACTTGCGCCGCAAGGCGGTTTCGATACCGTGCCAGTCCCGGCACGGCGCCGGCACGTTTAAGGGAGAATGGGCATGAAGCTCAGTATCGAACGCGGAACCTTGCTCAAGGCCGTCTCGCAGGCGCAGTCGGTGGTCGAGCGCCGCAACACGATCCCGATCCTCGCAAACGTGCTGATCGAGGCCGAGGGCGACACGGTGAATTTCCGCGCCACCGACCTCGACATCGAGGTCAGTGACAAGGCCGCAGCGCAGGTCGAGCGCCCCGGCGCGACGACAGTGTCTGCTGTGACCTTGCACGAGATCGTTCGCAAGCTGCCCGACGGCGCGCTGGTCACGCTGGCCGACGACGGCACCTCCGGGCGCCTGACGGTCGAGGCGGGGCGGTCGAACTTCAACCTTGCCACGCTGCCAAAAGAGGACTTCCCGGTGATGGCGTCGTCGGAATACGCCAGCAATTTCTCGGCCAAGGCACCAGTGCTGCGCCGCCTTTTCGACAAGTCCAAATTCGCCATCTCCACCGAGGAGACGCGCTATTATCTCAATGGCGTCTACATGCATGTCGCAACCGGCGAGGATGGCCAGGTGCTGCGCTGCGTGGCGACGGATGGCCACCGCCTTGCGCGGATCGATGCGGATCTGCCCAGCGGCGCCGAAGATATGCCGGGCGTCATCGTGCCCCGCAAGACCGTGGGCGAGCTGCGCAAGCTGCTGGATGACGATGACATGATGATCGCCGTTTCGGTCAGCGAGACCAAGATCCGCTTTGCCACACCGAACATCACACTGACATCCAAGGTCATCGACGGCACATTTCCCGATTACACGCGCGTCATCCCGCAGGGCAACACCCGCAGGATGGAGGTGGATGCCGCGGAATTCGCCAAGGCGGTTGACCGCGTTGCCACCGTCAGCAGCGAACGGTCGCGCGCAGTCAAGCTGTCGCTGGACGAAGACCGCCTGATTCTGAGCGTCAATGCGCCCGATAGCGGCGCCGCCGAGGAAGAACTGGCCGTGGCCTATGGTGACGAGCGTCTCGAGATTGGCTTCAACGCGAAATATCTGCTGGAGATCGCGAGTCAGGTCGACCGGGAAAACGCGGTGTTCTTGTTCAATTCCGCCGGCGATCCGACGCTGATGCGGGAGGGGAATGACCTGAGCGCCGTCTATGTCGTCATGCCGATGCGCGTGTGACATCGCGCGGGTTTGAGTATTTTTCGAACAATGAAAGTTAAGGGATGACGGAACTATATCTGTCATCCCTTCGTCTTTCGCACTTCCGCTCGCATAAATCGGCGGCGCTGAGCCTGGACGCGCGGCCTGTGGCGATCCATGGCCCCAATGGCGCGGGCAAGACAAATCTGATCGAGGCGGTATCGCTGTTTTCGCCCGGTCGCGGACTGCGCCGGTCGGCGGCGCAGGATATGGTGCGTCGGCCCGAGGCGCTGGGCTGGAAGCTGACGGGCGTGCTGCACTCGTTGGGGCGGGTCCATGAGATCGAGATCTGGGCGGAGGATGGAGCGGCGCGGCAGGTGCGCATCGACGACAAGGCGGCGCCGCAACTGGCGCTGGGACGCATGGCGCGCGTGCTGTGGCTGGTGCCGTCGATGGACCGTCTGTGGATCGAGGGGGCGGAAGGGCGGCGGCGATTTCTGGACCGTGTCACGATGAGCTTCAGGCCCTCTCATGCCGAGGCCGTGCTGGATTTCGAAAAGGCGATGCGCGAGCGCAATCGTCTGCTGAAGGATCAGGTGCGTGACGCGCATTGGTATCTGGCGCTCGAGGCGCAGTTGGCTGTTCGGGGCGCCGAGATCGACGCAGGCCGCCGCGCCGCGCTCGATGAGCTGCATGGTGCGCAGGCTGAGGCCGAGACGGCATTTCCGGTGGCCGAACTGGAGCTGACGGCGACCGATGGCGAGATGCCTGGCAGTGCCGAGGATTACCGCGCTGCGCTTGCCGAAAGCCGCTTTCGCGATCTGGTGGCCGGGCGCACGCTTGTGGGGCCGCATCGGGCGGATCTCCATGGCGTCTATGCGGCCAAGGGCGTGCCGGCCAAGGATTGCAGCACTGGCGAGCAAAAGGCGCTGCTGGTGTCGCTGATCCTGGCCAACGCCCGGGCGCTGGCAAAGTCCTTCGGGGCGCCGCCGATCCTTTTGCTCGACGAGGTGGCCGCGCATCTGGACGCCGGGCGGCGCGCCGCGCTTTACGATGAGATATGTGCGCTGGGAGCGCAGGCGTGGATGACGGGGACGGGTCCTGAGCTCTTTGCCGAACTGGGCGCGCGCGCCCAGCATATCGAGGTGACCGAAGAGGAGGGGGTTTCGCAGGTCTCGCCGCTGTGAGGCGGGCCGTGCAAGGGGGCGGAAATCGGCGCATACTTGCGTGACATCCCCTGTCGAAACCCTTATAAAATCATAAAATCACTAGGGAAATTTCGCATGTCCGAGGCTGTGGCCGCGCCAGAAGAATATGGCGCAGATTCTATCAAGGTTCTCAAAGGTTTGGACGCTGTCCGCAAGCGACCGGGCATGTACATCGGTGACACTGACGATGGCTCGGGCTTGCATCATATGGTCTATGAGGTCGTCGACAACGGCATTGACGAAGCGTTGGCCGGTCATGCCGACCGCGTGACGGTGACGATCCATGGCGATAGCTCGGTTTCGGTCAGCGACAATGGGCGCGGCGTTCCCGTCGCAATCCACGAGGAAGAGGGCGTATCGGCTGCCGAGGTCATCATGACCCAGCTGCACGCGGGCGGCAAATTCGACCAGAACTCCTACAAGGTCTCGGGCGGTCTGCACGGCGTTGGCGTGTCGGTCGTCAACGCGCTGAGTGACTGGCTGGAGCTGAGGGTGTGGCGCAATGGCAAGGAACATATCGCCCGCTTCGAGAGGGGCGATACCGTGCGGCATCTTGAGATTGTAGGCGATGCGAATGGCCGCAAAGGGACCGAAGTTCGGTTTCTCGCCTCGACCACGACCTTTTCCAACCTCGCCTATAGTTTCGATACGTTGGAGAAGCGCCTGCGCGAACTGGCGTTCCTGAATTCCGGCGTGCGCATCGTCTTGCGCGACGAGCGACCCGAAGAGCCGCGCGAAAGCGAGTTGTTCTACGAGGGCGGCGTGCGCGAGTTCGTCAAATATCTGGACCGGCACAAGGCGGCGATGCTGCCCGATCCGATTTTCATAACCGGCGAGCGCGACGATATCGGTATCGAAGTCGCAATGTGGTGGAACGACAGCTATCACGAGACGGTTTTGCCCTTCACCAACAACATCCCGCAGCGTGATGGCGGCGCGCATATGGCAGGTTTTCGCGGGGCGCTGACCCGGACGATCAACAACTACGCGCAATCGAGCGGCATCGCCAAGAAGGAGAAGGTCAACTTCACCGGCGATGATGCGCGCGAAGGTCTGACCTGTGTCTTGTCGGTCAAGGTGCCGGACCCGAAATTCTCGAGCCAGACCAAGGACAAGCTGGTAAGCTCCGAGGTGCGTCCGGCGGTCGAGAATCTCGTGTCGGAAAAGCTGGCTGAGTGGTTCGAAGAGAACCCGAATGAGGCCAAGATCATCACCTCGAAGATTGTCGAGGCCGCGCTGGCCCGCGAGGCGGCGCGCAAGGCGCGCGAGCTGACGCGGCGCAAATCCGCGATGGATGTGAACTTCCTCGCCGGCAAGCTGAAGGATTGCTCGGAAAAGGATCCGACCAAGACCGAGGTGTTCCTCGTCGAGGGGGATAGCGCGGGGGGCAGCGCGCAGACGGGCCGCGACCGGGGCACGCAGGCGATCCTGCCGCTGAAGGGCAAGATCCTGAACGTGGAGCGTGCGCGCTTTGACCGGATGCTGGGCAGTCAGGAGATCGGCAACCTCGTGATGGCCCTCGGCACGGGCATTGGCCGCGACGAATTCAACATTGCCAAGCTGCGCTACCACAAGATCGTCATCATGACGGACGCGGACGTGGACGGCGCGCATATCCGCACGCTCTTGCTGACCTTCTTTTATCGCCAGATGCCTGAACTCATTGAAAACGGGCACCTCTTCATTGCGCAGCCGCCGCTCTACAAAGTCTCGCGGGGCAAGTCCGAGGTCTACCTCAAGGATGAGACCGCAATGGAAAATTACCTGATTGATCAGGGGGTTGACGGTGTGACGCTGCGTCTTGGCAATGGAGAGGATATTGCGGGACAAGACCTCGCCAGTGTCGTCGACAAGGCGCGGCAGTTGCGCCGTGTGCTTGAGGCGTTTCCGACCCATTATCCGCGCCACATCCTTGAGCAGGCTGCCATCGCAGGCGTCTTCGAGCCGGGTGCCGTGCAGGACAACTTGCAGGGCGTGGCCGATAAGGTCGCCGAGCGGCTGAACTTGATCGCGGTGGAATACGAGCGTGGCTGGCAGGGCCGGATCACGCAGGATCATGGCATCCGCCTTGCCCGTATCCTGCGCGGCGTCGAAGAAGTGCGCACGCTGGACGGTCCGGTTATGCGTGGCGGTGAGGCCAAGCGCACCGGAAGCTTTACCCAGCATTTGCAGGATACCTACGACAAGCCTGCCAAGCTGATGCGGAAGGATCGCAGCCAGATGATCTATGGTCCGATGGACCTGCTGAACGCTATTCTGGCAGAGGGTGAAAAGGGCCTGTCACTCCAGCGATACAAGGGCCTGGGCGAGATGAACCCCGATCAGCTGTGGGAGACAACGCTGGATCCCGATGCGCGCACCTTGCTGAGGGTCGAGGTCGATGATGTGGCCGAGGCTGACGATCTCTTTACCAAGTTGATGGGCGATGTCGTCGAGCCGCGCCGCGAGTTCATCCAGCAAAATGCACTGAACGTGGAAAACCTGGACTTCTGATGAGGGCGGGGGGCCTGCCCGCATGGCAGGCCCCCACACCCGCGCTGCAGGCATCTGCCTTGCAGATACGTCGGTTGAACGCCCCCTCAGGCGGATTGCATCAACAGCACCCTGCCGGACCAGTTTTCATCATCTACCGCCTCTGCCAAGGCGGCGGCGACATCACCGCGCGCCGCGCTGGCCCCTGGGTCAACGCCATCCCCGAAACGCATGTCGCGCTGACCGTCGTCATCCGTCAGGCGAACCGGGCGCAAGATGGCATAGGTCAGGCCCGACGCCTTGAGGTGTTCGTCGGCGTCATGTTTGGCTTGCAGGTAATGCTGCATATTGCCGCCTTGCTCTGGCTGATCGGCACCGACCGAGCTGAGCATCACAAAACGCGCGACACCGGATTTCGCAGCCAGATCGACCAGACGCATCGCGCCGTCGCGATCAACCTTCATCGTCATTTCCTCGCTGGTGTCACTGCCGGATCCTGCTGCAAAAACAACGGCATCGCAGTCCTGGCAGATGTCATCCTGCAAATTCTTCAAATCCCCAAGACGGGTTTCGGCGCCTTGCGGCAAAACGCTAGTATCCGAGCTTTCGCGCACCATCGCGATCGGGGTGTGCCCCTTGTTCTGCAATTCGCCAATCAGACGGCGACCCGTTTTTCCGGTTGCTCCGGCCACTAGAACGTTCATTTTGGACTCCGTTTTTTCATTGTTCAAGCAATGTGGCACGGGCATATTTCCCGCGCTGTTTGCCTGCCTGATACATCAACAAAAGCGGAGCGCGCCTGTTCCCGGTGCCTGAGCGATTTGTGCCGGGGGCGGTGCATATTGTTCGGCTGCCACAAGCCGGTTGCCCAAAAATATGTCTGGGATAACGGGCCGCTATGTGATTTGTAACGCGCTTGTAACATCGACAGAGGCTTAATGGCGGCGTCCAAGTTGCCACCAAGCCCATGCCCGTGTCGGTTGCGGGCGCGGCCCGCAGTTCGGTTGGAGCGGAACAAGACCATGGCAATCCTCAGTTTTTTGATCAGCCTCGCCGGGGCAACGATGCTTTTGCTGTTCGCCGTGCGCATGGTGCGCACCGGGATCGAGCGGAGTTTTGGCGCGCAGTTCCAACGCTGGCTGACCGAAAGCCAGAGTCTGGCAGGGTCTGGCGCGACGGGTGTGATGCTGGCGCTGATTCTTCAAAGTTCGGCGGCTGTGGCGCTTTTGGCGTCGGGCTTTGCCGCTGCGGGCTACCTGGCTTTTCCGGCGGGGCTGGCGGTGGTGCTGGGGGGCGATCTGGGATCGGCACTGATTATTCAGGTGCTGTCGTTCCGGCTGGATTGGTTGGTGCCGCTGCTGCTGACAATCGGTGGGTGGCTTTTTATCAAGACTGAGGGCCGCAAATGGCGGCAAGCGGGGCGTATCCTGATGGGTGTCGCGTTCATCCTGATCTCTTTGCAACTCTTGCGCGAGACGATGGAGCCGATCAAGGACAGCGCCTTTCTGCCCGCCATTTCAGGCTATCTGGCACGGGATTTCATTACCGCCTTCATCGTCGGGGCTGCGCTGGCCTTTGTTATGCACTCCAGCGTTGCGGCGATTTTGATGTGCGTCACGCTGGTCCATATCGGGGCGCTTCCCTTTGCCGCCGGTCTGTCTCTGGTGCTGGGGGCGAATCTGGGCAGCGCGGGCATCCCTGTCTACCTGACGCGCGGGATGAGTGCGCAGGGCCGGCGTATTCCGCTGGCCAATCTGGCGCTACGCGGCACATGGGCGTTGGCGGCATTGCTTGGAATCAACCTCGGGTTCGAGCCGGCGCGCCTGATGATCGTCTCGCCCGAGCAGTCGCTGATCTACGCGCATATTGCCTTCAACGCGTCTTTGCTGTTGGTGGGGCTGGTGCTTTGCCGCCCATTGGCACGGCCCTTTACGGCGATGATGACGGATGCCGCGCAAAATGCCCCCGCCCAGCATGACGAGGTCAGCGTTCTGGATCCCGATGTCGTGGACAAGCCCCAGATGGCCATCGCCAGCCTCAAGCGCGAGCTTTTGCGTATGATGGGGCTGGTCGAGCGCATGTATCTGCCAATTCAGTCGATCTATGAGGATGGCGACAGCGCCCGCATGCGCGCGATCAAGTTGCAGGACAATGCCGTCAATGCGGCGCTCTTGGCGATCCGGCGCTATGTGGCGGGCCTTCCGATGGAGAAATACTCGCGCGAAGAGGCCAAGATCGTGCGAAGCCTCATGGAATACGCCATTCGGCTGGAGGCGGCGGGCGATCTGGTGTCTGGGCAATTTCTGAGCTCGGCCGCTGAAAAGCGCGATGAGGGCGTGAACCTGTCCAAAGACGGCTGGGCTGAATTGACACGCATGTTCGAGGCGGTGAGCGCCAATTTCAAACTCGCCAGCAATGTCCTTATTTCCGACGATCTGGAGAGCGCGCGGCTTCTCGTGATGGAAAAGACCGAGATGAAGCAAATGGAGCGGCGCAGTCGCAAGCGCCACTTGCAACGGCTGTCCGAGGGGCGCGCCGACAGCTTCGAATCGAGCGATGTGCATCTGGAATCGCTGCGCGCCTTGCGGGATATGAACGGACATATCTCGGCGGTGGCCTATCCGATTCTCTATCGTAATGGCCAATTGCTCGAAACGCGGCTGATCCAGAACATGGAAGATGACAAGGACGACTGACCACTGGTCGGCCCCCCACATTCCGCAGTTCACTAGCAGAATATGGCGCAAGGACACTTGGCGCTGGCGCGTGCCAGAGGGCTGGTATCCTGCGCCGCCAGTGTCATCATGTTCTGCATCTGTGCCTTTCCGTCCCGCCTGCCTGAAAAACGGGCGATGATCATCCATAGGTATAACTAATGGGTTGATAGGTTAATTCGGCTTTCATGGCGCATTGATCTGTCACAGTCTTGTTTCAAAGCGGTCCTAAAGAAGGCCGTGCCAATCACGCTTCGGGCCATATGCCCATCTGTAACAGTGGAGAAGACCATGAAATTGAAACTCACATCCGCCCTGACGGCCATGACGGCGGCCCTTTTTGCAACGGCCGCAACGGCCGAGACAGAACTTACTGTCTATACCGCCGTCGAGGCCGAGGATCTGGCCCGCTACGCCGAGAAATTCAACGAGGTCCACCCCGACATCACCATCAACTGGGTGCGCGATTCGACTGGTGTCATCACCGCCAAGCTGCTGGCCGAGCGTGACAACCCACAGGCGGATGTCGTTTGGGGCCTCGCCGCGACGTCGCTGCTGCTGCTCAAGTCCGAAGGCATGCTGGAGCCATATGCGCCCGCCGGCGTCGACAAGCTGAGCCCGAATTTCGTGGACAACAGCACGCCCCCGGCATGGGTCGGCATGGATGCATGGGTCGCCTCGGTCTGCTTCAACACCATCGAGGGCGAGAAGCTGGGCCTTGAGGTTCCGACCTCCTGGAAGGATCTGGCCGACCCCCAGTATGAGGGTCACGTCATCATGCCAAACCCGAACTCCTCGGGCACGGGCTTCCTCGATGTCTCCAGCTGGTTGCAGATGTTCGGCGAAGACGAGGGCTGGGCCTACATGGATGCGCTGCATGAAAACATCGCGCGCTACACCCACTCCGGCTCGGCACCTTGCAAACTGGCCGCGTCGGGCGAGATCCCGATCGGCATTTCGTTCGCATTCCGCGGTGCCAAGTCCAAGGCCGAAGGCGCGCCCATCGAGATCATCGTGCCCAGCGAAGGTGTTGGCTGGGACATGGAAGCCACGGCGATCGTCGCGGGCACCGACAGCCCCGAGGCCGCGCAAAAGCTGGTCGACTTTACTGTGACCGAGGACGCGATGCGCATGTATAACGTCGGTTATGCCGTCGTCGCCATTCCGGGCATCGCCCAGCCGGTGGATTACTTCCCCGAAGGTCTCGAAGAGGCGATGATCGAGAACGATTTCGAGTTCGCGGCAAACAATCGCGCGCGTATCCTGGAAGAGTGGCAGAAGCGTTACGACGGCAAGTCTGACCCGCAGTAACGCCCTATCCAGAGAAAGGGGGGCGGCCCGGTGTTGGCCGCCCCTTCCCTTGCATGAAATCAGAATTTTCCCGACCCGAAAGGACGCGTCCAGTGCCCGAGGCGACCACAGCCCCCGTCTACCTCAAGATCGATAACCTGTGGAAAGCCTTTGATGATTTCCTGGCGCTCAGCGATGTCTCACTTGAAATCAAGGAAGGTGAGTTTGTCTGTTTTCTGGGCCCGTCCGGCTGCGGCAAGACCACGCTGCTCCGCGCCATCGCGGGGCTGGACCTGCAAACGCGCGGTTCGGTCCACCAAGGGGGCAAGGATGTCTCGATGCTGCCCCCATCTCAGCGCGATTTTGGCATCGTCTTTCAATCCTACGCGCTTTTCCCGAACCTCACGATCGAGCGCAACATCGCCTTTGGCCTTGAAAACACGGGCCGGAAAAAGCCCGAAATCGACGCACGCGTGACCGAGCTTCTCGGGCTGGTCGGTCTGGAAGAGCAGCGCAAGAAATATCCCGCCCAGTTGTCGGGCGGCCAGCAACAGCGCATCGCGCTGGCGCGCGCCATTGCCACCAGCCCGGGCCTTTTGCTGCTGGACGAGCCTTTGTCGGCGCTTGACGCCAAGGTGCGCGTGCATTTGCGCCACGAAATAAAGGAGTTTCAGCGCAAGCTGGGCGTGACCACCGTTATGGTGACGCACGATCAGGAAGAGGCGCTGTCGATGGCCGACCGGATCGTCGTAATAAATCATGGCCGGGTCGAACAGGTCGGCACCCCGACCGAGGTTTACCGCCATCCCAGCACGCTTTTCGTTGCGGGTTTCATCGGTGACATGAATCAACTCGATGCCGTTTCGGCAGGACCGGGCCGCGTCAGTTGCGGAGATAAGGTGATCGACACCGCGCCGCACAGTTTCGCCGAAGGCGAGAAGGTGATCGTCGCGATCAGGCCCGAGGATGTGATCCCCCACGGTGCCGAGGCCGGCGCAGCCGGTGAGATTGAAACGCAAGGCAACACCCTTGATGTCGACGTGACCGAGATGGAATTTCTCGGCTCTTATTGGCGGTGCCGCCTGGCCTCAGACACATTCGGCAAGGGCGAGCTCTTTGCGAATTTCTCTATGAACGCGGTGCGCCGGTTCGCGCTGGAAGAGGGCCGGCGCATGATGATCGAGCTGCCGAAAAAGCGCGTCATGGTCTTTGCCGCGAGTGAGGGCTAAGCCATGGCCACGACCCGCGCCCAGATGCCCGCCGGGCCCGCGATCCGAGGCAAGCTAAGCCGCGACGATATCCTGATGCGTGGCGGCATGATCGTGATCGCGCTCTATCTTCTCTTTACGCTGGTGATGCCGCTTTTCGTGATGTTCTCGAAATCGCTGTCGACGTATCGTTTCGATCTGTCGGCATATGAATTTCAGGTCAGCGATGAGGCGGGCACATTCGACGGCACCGTTCTGAACGCTGCAGAGCTGAACGAGCAGATCGGCGCCTACACGCCCGATGATCTGGATACCAATTCCGATGGTCGCCTCAGTGTGACCGAGTTGTTCCCGGATTTCAGCTTTCGCAGCCCGGTGGAATACCGGATCCGCTCAACCTCGGAGACGGGGCGTTATCTGGTCGGCTCCACGCTCTTTACCGGGTCGGATTGGCAGCAACTGGACAGCAACACGTTCCGCCGCGTGGCCCTGCGCCCCGAGCAGTCGCGCGGTATCGGCAATTTTGTCGATTACTTCTCGACGCCTGCACTCTCGAATTCGATCAAGAACTCGTTCTGGATCGCCGCCGTCAGCACGGTCATCACGGTCGGCCTTGCCTTCTGGTTTGCCTATGCGCTCAACCGATCCTGCATGCGGTTCAAGGGCGTATTCCGTCTGATTGCGATGATGCCGATCCTTGTGCCGTCGCTCTTGCCGGGGATCGCGCTGGTCTATCTTTTCGGCAATCAGGGCATGCTCAAGGAGCTTCTTTTTGGCGCGACGATCTATGGCCCCATCGGGATCATCATCGGATCGGTCTTTTTCACCTTTCCGCATGCCTTCATCATCATTTCGACCGCGCTGGCGATCTCGGATGCGCGCCTCTATGAGGCGGCCACATCGCTGCGCGCCTCGCCTTGGCGCACCTTCTGGACCGTCACGATTCCGGGGGCGCGCTATGGTCTTATTTCGGCGGCTTTCGTTGTCTTCAACCTTGTCATCACGGATTTCGGCCTGCCCAAGGTAATCGGCGGACAGTTCAACGTGCTGGCCGTCGATATCTATAAGCAGGTCATCGGCCAGCAGAATTTCGAGATGGGTGCGGTCGTATCGGTCGTCCTTGTCATCCCGGCGATCTTTGCCTTTGCCATCGACCGCCTTGTGCAGGCGCGGCAGATGTCCTCGCTCTCGGCCCGGTCCGTCCCGTTTCAGCCCAAGCCGGACGCCCGGATGGACAAGCTTTTTTTCATCTATTGCAGCCTTGTCGGCGTTTTCATCGTCGGCATTCTCGCGGTCTGCCAGTTCGCGGCGCTGGTCAAGTTCTGGCCCTATGACCTCAGTCTCAGCCTCAAGAATTATGATTTCAATCGCATGGATGGCGGCGGCTGGGAGGCGTATTACAACTCGATCAAGCTGGGGCTGCTGACGGCTGTGATCGGCACGGCGGTCATCTTTTTCGGGGCCTACCTCGTCGAGAAATCCAAAGGGTTCAAGACGGGGCGCGCGATCTTCCAGGGCTTTGCCATGCTGCCCATGGCCATTCCGGGGATGGTGTTGGGCCTTGCCTATATCTTTTTCTTCAACAATCCCGAAAACCCGATGAACGTGATCTACGGCACGATGGCGATCCTTGTCGTTTCGACCGTGACGCACTTCTACACCGTCTCGCATCTCACCGCCGTCACCGCGCTCAAGCAGATGGACGGCGAATTCGAGGCGGTGTCGGCCTCGCTCAAGCAGCCGACGATGAAGCTGTTTGCGCGCGTGACCGTGCCTGTATGCCTGCCCGCGATCCTCGACATTTCGATCTATCTTTTCGTCAATGCGATGACGACGGTTTCGGCGGTGGTGTTCCTTTATTCGACCGATACGGCGCTGGCGTCGATTGCGGTGCTGAACATGGATGACGCAGGCGATATCGCACCGGCGGCGGCGATGGGGATGATGATCTTCTACACCAATGCGGCGGCGCGGATCATTCACCTGATCGCATCGCGCGGCATCCTTGGACGCACGCAGGCTTGGCGCACGCGCTAAAGCGGTCTGCCAAGGCTCGGCATCACAACGATGGGTGCAGCGCAGCCGCCGATCGAGAGGGGCGCGCTCTACGCCACAAGCTGGTGCCTCAGGCGCGAGGCGTGACGCTTCGGGGCGCGGCGCGTCCCGGCCGCGCGAACTCCATGAAGGCGCGGATCACGCGCACTTCGCGGCGCTGGCTGAGGTGCACGATCGTCTCGCGCATGCGGATATCCGCGCCGTTCAACGGGATCTGGACAAGGCGCGTGTCATGCCCGAATTCCGCCAGCGAGACAAAGCCGATACCCGCGCCCGAGGCGACCATTTCGCGCACGGCCTCGCGGCCCTCGGCCACGATGGCGGGGGTGATGGTCACACCCTGCCGCGCGGCCTCTTCTTCGAGGCTGGCGCGTGTTTTCGATCCGGCCTCGCGCAGGATCAACGGATACGCCGCCGCCTCGGCCAGCGTCAGCCCTGCGTCCGGGTCGGCCAGAAGACCGCGCGCGGCGAAGGCGATGATCGCCGTCTCGCCGAGGTCCAGCATCTCGATGTCAGAGCCCGAGGGCGCATCGCCGATCACGCCGATCTCGGCGTTGTAGCTGCGCAGTTCTGCAAGGATATCCTCGGTGTTGCCGCCGCGCAGGGAGACGGTGACGCCCGGATAGCGCCTGCGAAACTGGCCCAGCAGGTCCATCACGTGATGGGCGCTATCGGCCACGATGCGCAGCTCGCCCTCAACGGCGGCGCGCGTTTCGCTCATGTAATCGGCGATGCGCTGCTCGACTTCGAAAAGCTGCTTGGTCAGCAGGAACAGATGCTCGCCGGTCTCGGTCAGGCGCACACGCTTGCGCTCGCGGTGAAAGAGCAGGACGTCATGGGCCTGCTCCAGCTTGCGCACTTGCTCGGACACGGCGGGCTGCGTCAGAAACAGCGCCTCGGCGGCACGGGAAAACCCGCCGTGGGCGGCGACATAGTGAAAGGCGCGCAGTTGGCTGTGACGCATATGCTGAGTTCCTTGGCATGGCATAGGCCAAACCTATGCATTAATTGATTATTGCAATTTTACATATGGACGGCCATCCGGCAATCGTGGAGGTGACATCGCCAAACCGGAGCCTTGCATCATGACCGCCCCCCTTGACCCACCCCATCTGGGCGAGCCCTACTTGCTCACACCCGGCCCGCTGACCACGTCGCGCGCGGTCAAGGAGGCGATGCTGCGTGATTGGGGCAGCTGGGATGACGACTTTCGCGCCATGACGGGCGAGCTGCGCACGCGTTTGCTGGCCATGCTGGGGCAGGGCGCAGAGGCGTTTGACTGCGTGCCCATACAAGGCAGCGGGACATTCGCCGTCGAGGCGATGCTGGCATCCTTCATCCCGCGCGACGGCAAGGCGCTCGTGCTGGCCAATGGCGCCTATGGCAAGCGGTCGGCCCAGACGCTGGAGTATCTGGGCCGCGATTTCGTTCTGCTGGACAAGGGCGACTACCTGCCCCCACGCGGCGAAGAAGTGGCGCAGATCCTCAGCGATGATCCCGGTATCACCCATGTCGTCGCTATCCATTGCGAGACATCGAGCGGCATCCTGAACCCGGTCGAGGAGATCGCGAAGGCGACTTATGCGGCGGGGCGCAAGCTGTTGATCGATTCGATGTCGGCCTTTGGTGCCATCGAGCTGCAGCCGAGCGAGATCCGCTATGAAGCTCTGGTGTCCTCGGCCAATAAATGCATTGAGGGCGTGCCGGGCTTTGGTTTCGTGATCGCGCGCAAGACCGAGCTTGAGGCGGCCAAGGGCCGGTCCCATTCGCTTAGCCTCGATGTCCATGCGCAATGGGCCAATATGGAAAAGACCGGGCAGTGGCGATTTACACCCCCCACCCATGTCGTGGCCGCCTTCCTCGTTGCGCTGCGCGCGCATGAGGCCGAGGGCGGTGTGGCCGCCCGCGGCGCCCGCTATGCACGCAACCGCGACGTGATGGTGGCGGGGATGCGCGAGCTGGGGTTCGAGACGCTGCTCAAGGACCGCTGGCTATCGCCGATCATCGTCACATTCTTTTGCCCTGCGGATGATAATTTCGTCTTTGACCGCTTTTATGCGCTGATGAAGAACAAGGGTTTCATCATTTACCCCGGCAAGCTGACCGTCGTGGACAGTTTTCGCGTCGGCTGCATCGGGCAGATGGATGAACACGTGATGCGCAAGGTGGTCGAGGCCGCCGCTGCATCGCTCAAGGAAATGGGCGTCACCGATGCCCGCCCGCCGGCCATCGCGCTGGAAGAACGCGCCAAGCTGGCCGCCTGAAGTCAAGGAACACACATGCCCATCACCCAATCCGTCACCGCCAACGACCGCAGCTATCCCGCCCCCAAAGTCTGCGCCATCGCCATTTGCCTCGATGGCTGCGAGCCGGAATACCTGGAGAAAGCCATCGCCGACGGCCTTATGCCGAATCTGGCGCGGATGAAGGAGACGGGCACCGACCGGCTGGCCCATTCGGTGATTCCGTCCTTCACCAATCCCAACAACCTTTCCATCGCTACTGGCCGCCCGCCCAGCGTGCACGGGATTTGCGGAAATTTCCTCTATGACCCCGAAACCGGCGAAGAGGTGATGATGAACGACGTGCGCTTTTTGCGCGCGCCGACGCTCTTCGGCAAATTCTACGAGGCTGGCGCGCGCGTCGCGGTCGTCACCGCCAAGGACAAGCTGCGCGCCCTTCTGGGGGCTGGCCTCAAGTTTGACGAGGATCGCGCGCTTTGCTTTTCGGCCGAGAAGTCCGACACCTCGACCAAGGCCGAACATGGTCAGGACAATGCCGCCGAATGGCTGGGGATGGAGCGCCCCGAGGTCTATTCCGCCGAGCTGTCGGAGTTTGTCTTTGCCGCGGGCGTCAAGCTGCTGGCCGAGTGGAAGCCGGATGTGATGTATCTGACGACCACCGACTGGGTGCAGCACAAATATGCCCCCGATGATGCCGAGGCCAAGGCGTTCTATGAGATGTTCGACAGGTATCTGGGCCAGCTTGATGATATGGGCGCGGCCATCGTCGTTACCGCCGATCACGGCATGAAGCCCAAGCATGACGCCAATGGCGAGCCGCAGGTCATCTATGTGCAGGACCTGATGGACGAATGGCTGGGCGAGGGCGCTGCGCGGGTCATTCTGCCCATCACCGACCCCTATGTGGTCCACCACGGCGCGCTCGGCGGTTTTGCCACCGCTTATCTGCCTGAGGGCGCTGACCGTGCCGATATCATCGCGCGCCTGCAAAAGCATGACGAGCTCTTGGAGGTCATCGGCCGCGAGGATGCCGTCGCGCGCTATGATCTGCCCGCCGACCGGATCGGGGATATCGTGATGATCTCGACCGAGAACATGACCATTGGCACTTCCGAGCATCGCCACGATCTGGCTGCCCTGAACGAGCCGCTGCGCAGCCACGGCGGCCTGACCGAGCAGGAGGTGCCCTTTATCGTCAACCGCAAGATCGAGCTTGCCGCCGCCCCTGAGCTGCGCAATTTTGATGCGTTCTTTGTGGCGACGACAGCGGCGGCGATGTGATGGACAAGGCCGAGCAGCGCCACGAGGGGATGCGTATTGGCGGCGAGGTGGTTTTTGCCGATGACGTCATCGAGGTGCGCTATCCCTATACTGATGAAGTCGTCGGCACGGTGCCTGCCGGCACCGCCGCCCACGCGCGCCGCGCCTTTCAAATCGCGGCGGAGTACACGCCCAAGCTGACCCGCTATGAGCGCAGTGAAATTCTCAAGCGGGCTGGCGAGTTGATCGGCGAGCGACGGGCGTATCTGGCGAAATGGCTGACGCTCGAACTGGGGATTTGCCACCAGCACGCCATTTACGAGACGAAGCGTGCGCAAGATGTCTACCAGTTCGCCGCAGCGCAGGCATTGATGGACGATGGCGAGGTGTTTTCCTGCGACCTCACCCACAACGGAAAGGCGCGCAAGATCTACACGATGCGCGAGCCCGTGCGCGCCATTTCGGCCATAACCCCCTTCAACCATCCGCTGAACATGGTCAGCCACAAGATCGCGCCGTCGATCGCCACCAACAATTGCATGGTCTGCAAGCCGACCGAGCTGACGCCGCTGACCGCCATCGCGCTGGCCGATATCCTCTATGAGGCAGGCCTGCCGCCCGAGATGTTCCAGCTCGTCACGGGCCTGCCCGGCGATATCGGTGACGAGATGATCGTGAACGAGCATATCGACATCATCACCTTCACCGGCGGCGTGCCGGTGGGCAAGATGATCGCCTCCAAGGCCGGCTACAAGCGGCAGGCGCTGGAATTGGGCGGGAACGATCCTCTGATTGTCTGCAACGATTTGTCCGATGCCGATCTGGACAAGGCCGCGACCATTGCCGTGGCGGGTGCCACTGGCAATTCGGGCCAGCGCTGCACCGCGATCAAGCGTATTCTGGTGCAGCAAAGCGTGGCCGACCGCTTTGTCCCGCTGGTTCTGGAAAAGGCCAAGAAGATCAAGTTCGGCGACCCGCAAGACCCGCAGACCGAGCTGGGCTGCGTGATCCACGCGCGCGCGGCCGAGATGTTCGAAAGCCGCGTGATCGAGGCGGGCAAGCAGGGCGCGAAAATCCTCTACCACCCCGAGAGGCGCGGCGCGTTGTTGCCGCCCATCGTCGTCGATCATGTCCCGCATGACAGCGAGCTGGTGATGGATGAAACCTTTGGACCGATCATCCCGATCGTGCGTGTGCCAGACGATGACGCCGAGGTCATGCGGATCTCGAACGCCACGCCCTTTGGCCTCAGCTCGGGCGTCTGCACCAATGACCTGACCCGTGCGATTGCCTATATCAACGGGCTGAACGTCGGCACCTGCAACATCTGGGAGCAGCCGGGCTACCGGATCGAGATGTCGCCCTTTGGCGGGATCAAGGACAGCGGGAACGGCGTCAAGGAAGGCGTCATCGAGGCCATGAAGTTCTTTACCAACGTGAAGACCTATTCCCTGCCCTGGCCGGGGTGATCGGAGGATTTTTCAACTGAAAAATCCACGCCTTCGGCGTGAGTATTTTTGGAACAATGAAAGGCGTGGGCATGTATCATACTGAAGGCGAGTCCAATACGTCGGACGCGCGGCAGGCCTGGCTGAGCAAATCCATCGGGCCGAAGTCGGCCCCGCTCTTGCAGCGCGACTCGGATGCGTTCTTGCATCAGAGCCTCAGCAGCCCTTGCGTGGCGACGATTGCCAAGGCCGAAGGCATCTGGATCGAGGATCTGGACGGTCGCCGCTTCATGGATTTTCATGGCAACTCTTTGCATCACATCGGCTACGGGCATCCGCGCCTCAAGGCGGCGATTGCCAAGCAGATGGATGATCTGCCCTTCGCGCCGCGCCGATTTACCAATGAGCCAGCGACCGAGTTGGCCGAAAAGCTGGCCGAGATTGCGCCGGGCGATCTGGGGAAGACGTTGTTCACCACCGGCGGGTCCGACGCCAACGAGGTCGCGCTGAAGATCGCGCGGGCGGCGACGGGCCGCTTCAAGACGGTCAGCTTTTGGGATGCGTTTCATGGCGCGGGCATGGGGTCGGCCAGTGTGGGCGGCGAGGCGACGTTTCGCAGCCATATCGCCGGGCCCCTCATTCCCGGCGCCGAGCATGTTGCGCCCTTTGCCTGCTATCGCTGTCCCTACAACCATGCCGGGCCGGATGTCTGCGGGCTTGCTTGTGCCAAGATGGTCGACTACGTGCTGGAGCGCGAAGGCGATGTGGCGGCCGTCATCGCCGAACCGATGCGCGCCGTTCCCTTCGTGCCGCCGCCCGGTTTCTGGAGATCAGTGCGCGAGGCGTGCAACCGGCATGGCGCGCTGCTGATCATGGATGAGATCCCGACGGGGCTGGGCAAGACGGGGCGCATGTTCGCCTTTGAGCATGATGACGTGATCCCCGATATCGTCACCCTCGGCAAGGCGCTGGGCGGGGGGATCCTGCCGATCGCGGCCTGCGTTGCACGCCGCGATCTGGATGTGTGCGGCGACTTCGCCATCGGACACTACACGCACGAGAAGAACCCCGTGACTGCCCGCGCCGCGCTGACCACGCTTGAGATCATCGAGGACGAGAACCTGGTCGAGCGCTCTGCCGAGCTGGGCGATTACGCGATGACGCTGCTGCGCGATCGGCTGGAGGGGTGCCCGATCGTCGGGGACATTCGCGGGCGCGGCCTGATGTTCGGCGTCGAGATCGTGCAGGATCGCGAAACCAAGGAAATGGGCCGGGCGCTGGCCGAGGGGATCTATTACGCCTGCCTCGAAGCCGGGCTCAGCTTCAAGATTTCCCAAGGCTGCGTTCTGACCCTGTCACCGCCACTGACCATACCACGGGACAATCTGACCCGCGCGCTGGAGATCGTCGTGACGGCCATCAAGGATGCCGCGCGCTGACACTTGCCGTCTCGCTCATGGTGC
The DNA here is from genome assembly GCF_037083805.1 of Roseovarius sp. D0-M9. Taxonomy (NCBI): domain Bacteria; kingdom Pseudomonadati; phylum Pseudomonadota; class Alphaproteobacteria; order Rhodobacterales; family Roseobacteraceae; genus Roseovarius; species Roseovarius sp. D0-M9. Next base: position 25,264 of record NZ_JBAPKZ010000017.1, read on the forward strand.
TGTGTGCAGCGCTCATGCATGCCCTGTGGAACGGCGTGATGAAGGGCGCGCAGGATCGTGCGCTGACCTCGGGGCTGATCTGCGTGGGGCAAGCGGGCTTTGGCCTTATGCTGGCGATGATCTCGCCGGTCATGTCATGGGCGGCGGTGCCTTGGCTGATTGCTTCCATCGTCATTCATTGGGGATACTTCTACCTGCTGAACGTCGCTTACCGGCTTGGTGATCTCAGCCTCATCTATCCGATTTCGCGCGGCCTTGCGCCGCTGCTGGTCGCGCTTGCTGCGCAGATCTGGGTGGGCGAGGTGCTGCCTCCGCTCGCTTGGGGCGGGATACTTGCCATCAGTGCCGGCATCACCGTTCTGGCCGCACCCGTGCTGCGCGGCGCGCTGCCTGCGGCGGGGCTCGCTGCGGCAGTGGGGGTGGGCCTGATGGTGGCCAGCTATTCGCTGGTCGATGGAATGGGCGTGCGCGCGTCGGAAAATGCGGTGGCCTATATCGCGTGGGTCTTTATCGGCAATCTGAGCGTGGCGTTTTATATTTTCCCGACGCGCATGGACCGGCTGAGGGCGCTGCCGCGCCGCACCATCTGGCTGGGTCTGACGGGCGGCGTCATCTCTGGCTGCGCCTATGGGCTGGTCCTTTTTGCCAAGACGCTTGCGCCCCTTGGCCTCGTGTCGGCCCTGCGCGAGACGTCTGTCATCTTTGCTGCAATGATTGGCGTTCTGTGGTTCGGCGAAGGCCCGCGCGCGCGGCGCCTGATCGCAGCGGGCATCGTCGCGCTGGGGATCGTGCTGATCGCCGCTCAGGGATAGCGCGCGCCGGGTTGTCCGGCAAGGCGCGGATCGGTGGATTTGATCAGCACCGGGCGGCCCGCTAGGATTTCGCCGCAGCGCTCGAGTGTCTCGGTTTCCAGCCGCTCCATCGCGCCTTTCGTATAGAAGGTCAGATGCGGCGAGAGGATCACGTTCTCCATCTCGTAGAGTGGGCTGATCATATGGCCCTCTCGGCGCAGCGGCTCGTCGCTGAAGACATCGAGGCCGGCGCCCGCGATCCACCCCTCTTCAAGGGCGCGCACCAGCGCCGCCTCATCCACGATCGCCCCGCGCGAGACATTGATGAGATGCGCGTGCGGTTGCATCGCGCGCAACTCGGCCTCGCCGATCAGGTGGTGCGTGCTGTCATTGAGGACGCAGTGGATGCTGACCACATCGCTTTGCGCCAACAGGCTGTGCAGCGTGTCGGCGCGGCGAATGCCCAGCGCCTCCATCTCACCGGCGGGGGTGTGCGGGCTGTAGGCGACGACATCGGCGCGAAAGCCATGGGCGCACATGTGGGCCATGCTGCGCCCGATCTTGCCAAAGCCGATGAGGCCGATGGTCTTGCCCGCGATATCGCTGCCCATCCAGGCTGGCTCGGGCCAGGCCCAGCCTTTGCTGTGCATCTGGCGGTCGAGGGGGATCAGCTTTTTCGCCAGCGCGATCATCAGGGTAAAGGCACCCTCGGCCACGGTTTCCTCGGCATATTCGGGGATATTGACCACGGTGATACCGCGCGCCTTGGCGGCTGGAATGTCGATGGCGTCGATGCCGACGCCAAATTTGACGATGCCGCGCAGCTTGGGTGCTGCGGCGATGACGCGCGCGGTGATGGGCGTGTAGCACATCAGCAAAAGGTCCGCCGTCGCCACGGCGTCGATCAGGCTGCCTTCGTCCACGCCATCGGGCAGCGTGACCAGATCGTGCCCCGCCCCGCGCAGAGCCGCGTCGATGATGGGGGTCTGCAACTCTGCGTCGGTGCGCACGATCTTCATTCTGGCCGTCCTTCAGATGATGGCGTTTTCCACATGCGGCTGGCCTGCGGCGATACGCTCGTAATGAAAGGGGGTCAGATCGAGTGTGCGATACCGGCCATGCACCAGCCATTCGGCGATGCCGCGCCCCATGGCCGGAGATTGCTGGAGTCCGTGGCCGGAAAATCCGTTCAGGAAAAGGAAATTCACCGCCTCGGGGTGCGGGCCGCATATGGCGTTGTGATCGAAGGTGTTCATCGCGTAATGCCCGGCCCACTCGCGCAAGACCTTGATGCTCTCGAATTGCGGGATGCGCGCGGCGATGGCGGGCCAGACATGCTCCATCCAGATATCCTGATCCATGTCGAAATCATCGGGATCGACTGCCGGGTCAATGTGGCTGTGCGCGCCCGCCATATAGGTGTCTTTCCCGTCCTGCCGAATATGCACGCCCGAGGGATCGACCGTCAGGGGCAGTTCACGGCACAGCGGCTGCGCGGCAGAGAAGGTCCAAGTGTAGCGCTTGCGCGGCTCGACGGGGATGTCGATGCCCGCCATAGCAGCCGTGCGCGCGGCGCGCGGGCCGCTGGCATTGATCAGGTGCCCGCAGCCGATGCGCATGCCAGTGGCCAGTGTGACACCGGTCACGCAGGCGCCGTCGCGCTCGATTGCGGTGACCTCGCCCGCAAGGAATTCGACACCCCTTTCGCGCGCCGGCCTGCGCCACCAGTCAAAGACAGCCATGTAATCCCAATAGCCTTCGTCCTTGAGGTTGATGCTGCCCAAGTGCAGATCGGCCGTGGCATAAAAGGGATATTCCGCTGCCAATTCCTGCGGCGTCATCAGGCGCGTCTCGGCACCCTCTGCGAGCTGCACCGCACAGGCGGCACGCAGGGCATCGGCGCCCGCAGCCGTATCGGCCAGGTACATGTAGCCGTAATTCTGGATCTTCAGTTGCGGCACGCGTGGGTCGTCGCCCATGTGCTGGCGCAGGTTTTGTATGAAATCCGCGCCGAATTGTGAGATGCGCACATTGAGCGCGCTGCTGAACTGCTGGCGGATGCATGAATTGGTGTGCCCGGTCGAGCATTTTTCGTAGCTGGGATCGCGGTCGATCACCAGAATGCGCCCGTCGAAATCGGGATCATGCGATATGAACCACGCCGCCGCCGCACCCATCATCGCCCCGCCAATGATGACGACATCATACGTATCCCGGCTGGGGCTTGAGACATAGCTGTTCGGCGGCATCCGGGTGGTCCTTGTCACAAATTCGGGTCAAAAATCCGACATGTATTTGCGACCGACTGTCGTCACGCCAGCGGCGAAAGGCAAGAGGCCAGAGCGGCGCCGGGCAGCGCTCGCGGTGCATCTGATGTTCGTGGTTTGAACGCCTGCCCCGAGCCGCCCGCGTTGCGACGTTATTGACGGTGGGCTACCGCTCCGCGCGCGCTGCGCGGGGTTCCGAGTTATACGGAGATTTTGGAAAAACTGGTCGGGCTGAGAGGATTCGAACCTCCGACCCCCTGCTCCCGAAGCAGGTGCGCTACCAGGCTGCGCTACAGCCCGACCGTGGCGCGAGCGATAGACGAGAGGGCCGCGCTTTGCAATCCCTCAAATGCGCGGCGCCGGGTGTGTCCGGCGCCGCGTTCAACCTCAATTTCACTGCCTCAAAGGCTGGCGTCAAGCGCCTCGACGATGGCATCTCCCATCTGGGCCGTGCTCAGCGGTGTGCCGCCGTCCGGGCCCATCAGATCGGGCGTGCGCGCGCCATTGGCCAGCACGGCCTCCACCGCGCGCTCCAGCCGGTCGGCCTCGGCGCCTTGGTCGAACGAATACCGCAGCGCCATGGCAAAGCTGAGGATGCAGGCGATGGGATTGGCCTTGCCCTGACCCGCGATATCGGGGGCCGAGCCGTGCACCGGCTCATAGAGCGCCTTGGGCCGGCCATTGGCCATCGGCGCGCCAAGACTGGCCGAGGGCAGCATGCCGAGGCTGCCGGTCAGCATCGCGGCGGCATCGGACAGAAGGTCGCCAAAGAGGTTGTCGGTCACGATCACATCGAACTGCTTGGGATAGCGGCAGAGCTGCATCGCGCCTGCGTCGGCATACATATGGCTCAGCTCGACATCGGCGTAGCTTTCGGCGTGGACCTTGGTCACGATCTCGCGCCAGAGGATGCCGCTCTCCATCACGTTGGCCTTCTCCATCGAGCAGACCTTGTTGCTGCGGCGGCGGGCCAATTCGAAGGCGGCGCGCGCGACGCGGTCAATCTCGCTCTCGGTATAGCGCTGGGTATTGATGCCAACACGCTCGTTGCCTTCGGTAAAGATGCCGCGTGGCTCGCCGAAGTAGATACCGCTGGTCAACTCGCGCACGATCATGATGTCGAGGCCCGCGACGATATCGCGCTTGAGCGACGAAAAATCGGCCAGCGCGTCAAAGCATTGCGCGGGGCGCAGGTTGGCAAAAAGGTCCATTTCCTTGCGCAGGCGCAGAAGGCCGCGCTCGGGCTTCACACTGAAATCCAGATCGTCGTACTTCGGCCCGCCCACGGCGCCCAGCAGCACGGCGTCCACCTCCTGGGCCTTGGCCATCGTGTCATCGTGCAGGGGGGTGCCGTGCTTGTCATAGGCGCAGCCGCCGACCAGATCCTCGCTGATGTCGAAGGGCATGTCCCTCTTCTTGCCATACCAGTCGATGATCTTGGTGACTTCGGCCATGACTTCGGGGCCGATGCCGTCACCGGCGAGGATAAGAAGGGAAGGGGTGCTCATGTGTGGCGTCCTTTGCATGATCTGCGTTGACAGATCGGGTATAGCGAAGGACGGGAATGGTCAAGAAAGCGGGTGCGCGAGGCGCCGCATCGGGCGCCTCGCGGGGCTATCTTATCGCGGGTTCGGCAGGATGACGATTTCGACCCGGCGGTTCTGGGCCTTGCCCTCGGCGGTCAGGTTCGACGCGATGGGCTGATCCTCTCCCCGGCCGAAGGCGTTGATGCGGGCCGCCCCGACGCCGCCCTCGCGCAGCACGGCCGAGACAGCATTGGCGCGCCGCTCGGAAAGCGACTGGTTGTAGGCGGCCGCGCCGGTATTGTCGGTGTGTCCGATTACCTGCACGGTGCTGCCCGGATAGTTGCGCAAGCTCTCGGCAACGGTAAAGAGATCGCCGCGCAGCGCGCCGTTGACCTGTGCGCTGTCGACCGCAAAGAGGATGTCCTGCGGCAATGTCACGATCAGGCGGTCGCCGGTATTGGTGATCTGCACACGGTCGTTGTTCAGATCGCGGCGCAGCTCGGCTTCCTGCTTGTCCAGCGCGTTGCCGATGGCCGCGCCACCGATCGCGCCGATGGCGCCGCCGATGAGGGCGCCCTTGCCCTTCTTGTCGCTGGCTGCGGCCCCGGTCAGCGCACCGGCAAGACCCCCGATCAATGCGCCCTGCTGTGTGCGGTTCGGTGCAGCTCCCGTGCCTTGCAGGTTTGTCGGGCCTTCGCAGGCAGCCGTCAGCATCAGCGCGGCGCCGGCCACGCACAGGATGGGTTTTCTCGCTCGGATCATGTTGAAATAGCCTCTTGGTGTGATGCCCGCTGGACTGGGGGCTTGGGCGCGACTATAGGCACGCGGGGCCGGATGCCCAATACAGTTTTCCGTGAAAATCGGCAGCAATCCGCGCAAATTCGCCTATGCTTCGGCGCGTGCCGATTCCCATGCGAGGATGCCCCGCTTGACCGGCAGACCCCAGTGGTAGCCGCCTAGGCCCCCCGACTTGCGCAGCGCGCGGTGGCAAGGGATCAGCAGGCTGATCGGATTGCGTCCAACGGCGGTGCCGACGGCGCGGACCGCTTTGGGATGACCAATGGCCTTGGCGATCTGGCCATAGGTCGTGACATGCCCGGACGGGATCTGCAGCAGCGCCTCCCACACCTTGATCTGGAAGGGCGCGCCGATGAGATAGAGAGGGGGTGCCTCGCTGGCGCCTGCTTGAAACGCCGTCTGCGCCCAAGGCCGCAGGCGCGCGGCGTCCTCGATAAACTGCGCCTTGGGCCAGCGCGCAGTCAGATCCGCCATGGTTGCCTTGGCCCCGGCCTCGGCGGCAAAGCCGATGCCGCAGATGCCGCGATCTGTGCCCATCACCAGCGCGGGGCCGAACGGGCTGTCGAACCAGCCCCAATAGATGGTGAGGTTTGCGCCTTGGCGGGCGAACTCGCCGGGGCTCATCGCCTCCCACCGCAAGAACAGATCGTGCAGGCGGCCGGTGCCCGAGAGGCCCGCTGCATCCGCCGCCTCCAGCGTGGTATGGCGCTGGCTGAGAAGGGCCTTGGCGTGGCCCAGCGTCAGATATTGCTGATACCGCTTGGGTGACACGCCGGCCCACGTGGAAAAGAGGCGCTGAAAATGCGCGGCGCTCATTCCCATTTCCGCGGCCATGGTCTCAAGGCTCATGCCCGGCCCGCCCGCATCTATCACGTCGATCGCGCGGCGCATGACGTTGAAATGATAGCTTTGATCGGCGGACGTGTTCATGGCATGTATCCTTTGCGTGGGACCAATCTAGGCGCCATACCTGCCTTCGGCGACCCGAATGTTGCGCATTGCGGAAAATCCCGCCATTACGAGCGGCATCATGACCAGCCAACTCGATTACCACACGATCCGCGCGATTTTCGAGCGCTTTGCCGAGGCTCAGCCCGAGCCTGAGGGCGAGCTGGAGCATGTGAACGTCTATACCTTGGTGGTGGCCGTCGCGCTGAGCGCCCAAGCGACCGATGTGGGCGTCAATCGCGCGACACGCGGCCTGTTTGCCGTTGCTGATACGCCGCAAAAGATGCTGGATCTGGGACTGGACGGCGTGATCGAGCATATCAAGACCATCGGGCTCTACCGCCAGAAGGCCAAGAACGTGATGAAGCTGAGCCAGATCCTCGTCGATGACTACGGCGGCGAGGTGCCCAATTCGCGCGCCGCGCTGCAATCTCTGCCGGGCGTCGGGCGCAAGACCGCGAATGTCGTGCTGAACATGTGGTGGAACATGCCTGCGCAGGCGGTCGACACGCACATCTTTCGTGTCGGCAACCGCACCGGCATCTGCCCCGGCAAGGATGTGGTCGCAGTCGAACGCGCGCTCGAAGACCACGTGCCCGCCGATTTCCAGAACCACGCGCATCACTGGCTGATCCTGCACGGCCGCTACCATTGCAAGGCCCGCAAGCCCATGTGCCCGACCTGCCTGATCCGCGATTTATGCCCATATGAGGACAAGACCGAATGACAAAATACCACGCAATCGGCATCATGACAAAATACCACGCAATCGGCATCGGAAACGCTGTCACCGATGTGATCTGCCGGAGTGATGACGCTTTTCTGGACCGCATGGGCATCGAAAAGGGTGTGATGCAGCTGATCGACGAAGACCGCGCCGAGGCCCTTTATGAGGCGATGGACAACCGCGCGCAGAGTGCGGGTGGTTCGGTTGCCAATACGATTGCGGGCCTTGCGGCATTGGGCCTTGCGACGGGCTTTGTCGGGCGCGTGCGTGACGATGAGCTGGGCCGCACCTACGCGCATGACCTCACGCGCCTCGGGGCCGACTTCGTCAATCCGCCAGCCGTGGACGGCGCGCTGCCGACCTCGCGCTGCATGATTTTCGTCTCGCCTGACGGTGAGCGGTCCATGAACACGTATCTTGGCATTTCAACCGAGCTCAGTTCAGACGATGTGCCGTCAGGCGTGGCCGAGCAGGCCGCGCTGTTACTGCTCGAAGGCTACCTTTTCGACAAGCCCCAAGGCAAGACCGCACTCGCCGCCGCCGCCGCCGCCTGCCGCACGGCGGGGGGCAAGGCCGGGATATCGCTGAGTGATCCCTTCTGCGTCGACCGTCATCGCGATGACTTTCGCGGACTGATCAAGGGGCTTGATTACGTGATTGGCAATGAGCACGAGTGGGCCTCGCTTTATGAAGAGAGGCAGCTGGACGACGCACTGGACCGCGCCGTAGAGGATACGCCACTGGTCGTCTGCACCCGCTCGGGCGCCGGGGTGATCATCCGCCAGGGCAGCACGCGCATCGACGTGCCGGTGACGCATGTCGCACCCGTGGATACCACAGGTGCGGGCGATCAGTTCGCGGCCGGGTTTCTATATGGTCTGGCGACGGGCGCACCGATGGATGTTGCCGGGCGCATGGGCTGTATTGCCGCTGCCGAGGTGATTGCACATTACGGCGCCCGGCCCGAGGCGGACATAAAGGCGCTCTTTGCCGCCGAGGGTCTGGTCTGATCGGGCGGCGCGCCTGCGGTGCGCTTGGGATTTCGAGTATTTTTGCCAAGATGAAGCTGTGGGTGCGCACCCCGCCTGCCGGCGTCGGTCGGACTGTCGCCGATGCAAACCGGAGCGGGGCGCGGCTTTTCCTTGAGCGGTCATCGGCTGCCCAGCCTGGACCGCAGCTATGAGCGTGGCAGATGGTGGTTAAGAAAGCCTGAAGCGGTGCGTCTTTGACCTGAGGCGTCAGCTTGGGGCGCGGCGCGCGCGTCGGTTATACAGAGCGCAGTGGCGTTTCTTTGTATAAACACCCAAGAACTGCTGGGCTGGCCCGGCGTTACTCGCCTAGCTTGGCGTGAACCTCGTCTAGGTCGATCTCGCCAGTGGGCATCTTGTTCGAGGGGTCCGCAAAGTCGTATTTGAACAGCTCGAAATCCTGTTTGTAGATCTCATAGACGAGGTGCATCGACAGATCGTCGAAGTAATCCTCGACCGGGTGCGCGCGCTTGGGGCCGTGCCCCTCGCTTTCGTTGAAGCGGGGGATCGTTTTCAGATCGACCTCATGCGGTGTCTCGATCGCGTTCAGCACGTCCTGCATGCCATCATTGAACGCCTCGGTCCAAAAGATGCGATCATAGGTTCCGCCATTCACGATGAAGGTGCTGATATGGCCCGACATGGCCGACCAATGGATGTCAGGCTCCATCGGGCGGCGCCAGCGAATGGTGTCGCGTGCAAAAAGCAGGAACCGCCGGAAGCTGGCAATCTGGTCGAACGCCTCTTTGCCGTCGTCGCCGCCGACCTCGATTCCGTATTTCTGCACCAGGAGCGGGACAAGCTTGCCGCGGTAGCGCTTGCCGTTGCGCTGGATGCCGCAGATCTTGTCGAAGAAGCTGGAAAGGATGCGCGTGTAAGGGTTGCGCACACAGGTAAACGCATAGGATTCGTGCGACTTGACGTTGGCCGAAATCAACGGCTGGCTTTCGTCGAGAGCCCATTTGTGCAGGCCTTGCTTGGCGTCGTGGATGTCGCCGTCAAAGAAGTCGCCGTGGTCGGAGTAATACATGATCTGGCCGATGGTCGAGCAGGCGCATTTTGGAACGACCCGGTAGACCACGCTTTCGCTGGTCGTCATCCATGTGCCGGGAAAACCCATGATCGCCGCCCTTTGCCAAACCTCAGATGTCCCGTTCAGGACTTATTGTTCTTTGCCATGATAAAACAAGATTATTGTGGTTTCATCACCGCGTGATCGCGATTATCACTGTAAACAATCGGCGGAACAAGGGGCAGTCTGTTTCCCATATGGCGAAAATTGCCTACATATTGTTGTGTCACAAGGATCCGGCCGCGGTGATCGCGCAAGCGCAGATGCTGACAGCGGTGGACGACTGCATTTCGATCCATTTCGACGGTCGGGCAGACCCTGCGCATTTCCACCAGATCAAGGCGGCCTTGCGCGACAATCCGAATGTCTGCTTTGCGAGGAAGCGCATCAAATGCGGTTGGGGGGAGTGGAGCCTTGTCGAGGCGACGCTGCTGGCGGTCGAGGCGGCGGTGCGCGCATTTCCAAGGGCCACGCATTTCTACATGCTGTCCGGTGATTGCGCCGCGATCAAATCGGCGCGCTATGCGCATGATTTCCTTGACGCTGAGGATGTCGACTACATCGAGAGTTTTGATTATTTCGAGAGCGACTGGATCAAGACCGGCATGAAGGAAGAGCGGCTGATCTACCGCCACTTCTTTAACGAGCGCAAACACAAATGGCTGTTCGACGCGTCCTTCAACCTTCAACGCCGGCTGGGCCTGAGCCGCAAGATCCCGCGTGATATCCAGGTTCAGATCGGGAGCCAGTGGTGGTGTCTGCGCCGCCGCACGATCGAGTGGATTCTCGATTTCACGCGCAAGCGGCGCGATGTCATGCGTTTTTTCCGCACCACATGGATCCCGGACGAGACGTTCTTTCAGACGCTTGTGCGCCATATCGTGCCCGAGGCCGAGATCCGCTCGCGGACGCTGACCTTTCTCATGTTTACCGATTACGGGATGCCGCAGACGTTCTACAACGATCATTACGACCTGCTTTTGGGGCAGGATTTCCTCTTTGCGCGCAAGATCAGCCCGGAGGCGACCGAGTTGAAGGCGCGGCTGGCTGCGCTTTATGCCGATGACCGGGCCGAGTTCAAGATATCGAACGAGGGGCGCAGCCTCTTCACGTTTCTGACCGGGCGAGGCCGCATCGGCCGCCGCTTTGCCAGCCGGTTCTGGGAGACGGAGAGCACGCTGGGCCGTCACCGCGAGTTGATGATCGTGCTGTGCAAGAAATGGCACGTGGCCAAGCGCCTGCTGGATCCCATCCGGCAGGTCACCAATGTGCCCGCGACGGAATACCTCTTTAACGAAGAGGGCACGAACCTGCCCGATCTCGGCGGCATTCAGGCGACCTTGGGCAAGCGGACGCGCCATCGGCGCGCGTTGATGCGGATGCTGTTTGATTACCATGATACCGACCGGATGATCGTCTGCATGGACCCCGGCAATCTGGATCTGCTCGAGGATTTCTGCGGCGACCGTTCGACCACGCGCCTGCTCGAAATCCAGTGCGTCTTTACGGATGAGTATCTGATCGGCCACGCGATGCGCGTTGGCCTCGCGGGCGAGCAGACGTCTGGCGAGACGCTCGAGCGGCTCTTGCCGACGATCCGGGGGGAGACCACCTTCGAGAGTGACAAGATCCGCGATGCTGAGTTCGAGCATCACTACATCATGCGCGAAACCGACAGCGACGAGGAAAACGCCATCCCGATCTCGAAATTCCTGAGCATCGGATATGATCAGGCGCTCGGAATTGCGCGCACCGACCACCTGTTTGCTGATTGAGGAGGCACCATGGCCTACACCTATGACGACCAGAACATCTTTGCCAAGATCCTGCGCGGCGAGATTCCGAACAACACCGTGTATGAGAGCGCGCATTGCCTTGCCTTCAATGATATCGCGCCGCAGGCCCCGGTCCATGTGCTGGTGATCCCCAAGGGTGCCTATGTCAGCTACGATCATTTCGCGGCCGAGGCGAGCGATGCGGAGATCGCCGATTTCACCCGCGCCATCGGTGAGGTGTGCCGCATCAGTGGCCTGCACGGGGCGGATGAGGCGGGCGGATTTCGCGTGATCTCGAATGCCGGGCCGCATGGGGCGCAAGAGGTGCCGCATCTGCATGTGCATGTGCTGGGCGGTCGCCCCTTGGGCAGGCTGCTCGCCAAGGGGTGAGCGGGCCGGGCGGCTTTGCCCGCAAGCCCCCATCGCCCTACTGCGCGGTGATGTCGGCGATGCGGCTACCTTTTAGCGGCTCCGCGTGAGTTCCAGAAAGACATCTTGCAGATCCGCCTGCTCGGTCCGCACGTCGCGAATGCGGATACCGGCATCGCGCACGGCGGCGAGGACGGCCTCGGCGCTGACTTGGCCCGCGCTATAACTGAACGACAACGCGCCCCCGTCGCGGCGGGTCACCTCGATCCCCGGCGCTTGTGGCAGGGTCTTCACCTCGCCGTCCGGGATGATGACCATGCTGCGCGTGTCGAGCTGCGCCAGAAGGTTGGACGTGCTGTCACGCGCCACCAGATCACCGTGGTTGATGATGGCGATCTCGTCGCACATCGCCTCGGCTTCCTCCAGATAATGGGTGGTCAGGATGATCGTCATGCCGTCGTCGTTCAGCTTGCGCACGTTTTCCCACAGCATCTGGCGCAACTCGATATCGACGCCTGCCGTCGGCTCGTCCAGAACCAGAACGCGGGGGCTATGCACCAGCGCCTTGGCCAGAAGGAGGCGGCGGCGCATCCCGCCGGACAGGGTGCGCGCATAGGCATGGGCCTTGTCCTCAAGACCCACGAGCGCGAGGATCTCGTCGCTGCGGCGCTGCGATTTGGGCACGCCGTAAAGGCCCGCCTGCACCTCGAGCGCGGCGCGCGGGGTGAAAAACGGATCGAGATTCAATTCCTGGGGCATGACGCCGATGGCGGCCCGGCTCTGGCGCGGGTTCACGTCCTGATCGAAGCCCCAGATGTTCACCTTGCCCGAGGTCTTGATGACGAGGCCGGCGAGAATGTTGATGAGCGTGGATTTCCCGGCGCCATTGGGTCCGAGCAGGCCAAAGACCGACCCTGCGGGGATATCGAGGTCAATACCCTTCAGCGCCTCCTTTTGGGGCGATCCCTTGGCGCTGCCATATGTCTTGTGCAGGCCCCTTATTTCGATCGCATTCGCTGCCATGGTCCCCTTGCCCCTGCCGTGCCATTCCATCATAAACACCGCGTAGTGGAAGTGCCGGCAAAAGGAAACGCCCAGATGGTGACCAAACCGCCAGAGACGCGCATCGTGGATGCGTATCGCATCGCCTGTGACGGCAGCGGACCGGGCCTTGGTCATCCGCGCGTCTGGTTGCAGATCCCGCAGTATCGCGGCTGGGTCGAGTGCCCCTATTGCGACTGCAAGATGGTTCACCGCGATTTCGAGGGCAAGGTTTAAGCTTCTGCCCGCCCGTTCGCTGCCAGGCCGGGATTTGGGTATTCTTGACCAAGAAAAAACACTGGCGGCATATTGAACTGGCCGCAGGACACGCTGGCCGCAGTGCGCAGGAGGCATCGCCATGTCATTTGGAAAAGGGTGCCATCTGCATCTGATCGACGGCTCGGCCTTCATCTTTCGCGCCTATCATGCGCTGCCGCCCTTGACGCGCAAGTCCGACGGGTTGCCCATCGGGGCCGTGTCGGGCTTTTGCAACATGCTGCAACGCTATGTCGAGGGCAACAACGGCAACGATGCCCCGACCCATGTGGCCGTGATCTTTGACAAGGGCAGTCACACGTTCCGCAATGACCTTTATGCTGAGTACAAGGCCAACCGCGAGGCGATGCCCGAGGATCTGCGCCCTCAAATCCCGCTGACCCGGCGCGCTACGGAGGCGTTCAACATCGCCTGCAAGGAGGTCGAGGGGTTCGAGGCCGACGACATCATCGCGACTCTGTCGGTGCAGGCCCGTGAGGCAGGTGGGCGCGTCACGATCATCAGTTCGGACAAGGATCTGATGCAGCTCGTCGGCGGGGGCGTCGAGATGCTGGATGCGATGAAGAACCGTCTGATCGACGCCGAGGGCGTCGAGGAGAAATTCGGCGTAGGACCGGACCGCGTTGTCGATGTGCAGGCGCTTGCCGGGGATTCGGTGGACAACGTGCCGGGTGCGCCGGGCATCGGGATCAAGACGGCGGCGCTCTTGATCAACGAATTTGGCGATCTCGATACGCTGCTGGCCCGCGCAAGCGAGATCAAGCAGCCCAAGCGTCGCCAGACCCTGATCGACCATGCCGACCAAATCCGTCTGTCGCGCCAGCTTGTCCAACTGGATTGCGACACGCCGCTTGATTTTGGCCTCGACGATCTGGAGGTGCGCGACCCGGACCCTGACATTCTGCTGGGGTTTCTGGCCGAGATGGAGTTCCGCACCCTGACCAAGCGCATCGCCGAGGCGATGAATGCCGAGCCCCCCGAGATTGACGACACCCCCCAGGATGCGCCCGATGCGGGCGCGCCCGAGATGCCCGAGATCGACCCCGCCAAATACGAGCATGTGTCCGATATGGCCGCGCTCGGCGTCTGGCTGGAGCGGATCCGCGCGAAGGGCCATGTCGCCGTCGATACCGAGACGACCTCGCTTAACGAAATGCAGGCCGATCTGGTGGGCGTGTCGCTGGCCGTCGAGCCGGGGCAGGCCTGCTATATCCCTCTGGCCCACAAGGGCGAAGGGGAGGGCGATCTTTTTGGCGGTGCCGCGCGGGCCGAGGGGCAAATGGGGCTGGAGGAGGCGCTGGCCGCGCTGAAGCCGGTGCTGGAGGACGCCAGTATCCTCAAGATCGGCCAGAACATGAAGTATGATGCCAAGGTGCTGGCGCGCTACGGCATCGAGGTGGGTCCGTTCGACGACACGATGCTGATCTCATACGCGCTGCACGCCGGTCTGCATGGGCATGGCATGGATGCGCTGAGCGAGCGGTATCTGAACCATACGCCGATCCCGATCAAGTCGCTGCTGGGCAGCGGAAAGTCCGCCGTCACTTTTGACCGCGTGCCGGTGGCCGAGGCGGTGAAATATGCCGCCGAGGATGCGGATATCACGCTGCGTCTTTGGACGGTGCTGAAGCCGCAATTGCACCGCGCCCAGGTGACGCGCGTCTATGAAACGCTCGAGCGGCCTTTGGTGCCCGTGCTGGCACATATGGAGCGCAACGGGATCGCGGTGGACCGCGATGTTCTCAGCCGCATGTCCGGCGCCTTCGCGCAGAAAATGGCCGCGCTCGAAGAGGAAATCCACGAGCTGGCAGGGCGCAAGTTCAACGTCGGCTCGCCCAAGCAACTGGGCGAGATCCTCTTTGACGAGATGGGCCTTGGCGGCGGCAAGCGCGGCAAGACGGGCGCCTATGCCACCGGTGCCGACGTGCTGGAGGATCTGGCGACCGAGCATGATCTGCCGGGCCGGGTGCTGGACTGGCGCCAGGTCTCCAAGCTGAAATCGACCTATACCGATGCGCTTCAGGATCATATCGACCCAGATACCGGCCGCGTTCATACGTCCTATCAGCAGGCGGGCGCGAACACGGGACGGCTGGCCTCCAGTGATCCGAACTTGCAGAACATTCCGGTGCGCAGCGAAGAAGGGCGGCGGATCCGCGAGGCGTTCGTTGCGCCCGAGGGCCGCGTTCTGGTCAGCCTCGACTACAGCCAGATCGAGCTGCGCATCCTTGCGCATGTGGCAGGAATCGACGCGCTCAAGCAGGCGTTTCGCGACGGGCAGGACATCCACGCCATGACCGCGTCCGAGATGTTCAATGTGTCGATGGAGGACATGACCCCCGAAATCCGCCGTCAGGCCAAGGCGATCAATTTCGGCGTGATCTACGGCATTTCCGGCTTTGGCCTTGCGCGCAATCTGCGGATCCCGCGGGGTGAGGCGCAGGGCTTCATCGACCGCTATTTCGAGCGTTTTCCCGGCATTCGCGACTACATGGACGACACCGTGGCGTTCGGCAAAAAGCACGGCTATGTCCAGACGCTCTTTGGCCGCAAGATCCACACCCCCGAGATCGGCGCCAAGGGCCCTCGCGCCGGATTTGCCAAACGCGCGGCGATCAACGCGCCCATTCAGGGCACGGCCGCCGATGTCATTCGCCGCGCCATGATCCGCATGCCGGACGCCATTCAGGATCTGCCGTGCAAGATGCTGCTGCAAGTACACGACGAACTTCTCTTCGAGGTGGATGAGGGCGCAGTGGACGATGTCATCGCCGCCGCCCGCGAGGTCATGGAGGGCGCGTCAGACCCCGTGGTCAAGCTGTCGGTGCCGCTCACGGTGGATGCCGGGCAGGGGGCCAATTGGGCCAAGGCGCATTGAAGCGGTTCCTGATCCTGCAACTGCGCCCCGAGCAGGACGCGTCCGACGCCGAATTCGCCTCGCTCCTCAAGGCTGGCGGAATCTGCGAAGAGCGCACGCATCGCATCCGCCTCGATGCCGAGGCGCTGCCCGAGGACATTGAGCCGGCCGATTACGCCGGTGTCATCATCGGCGGCGGGCCCGGCTGTGTCAGCGATGCGCCGCAGGACAAATCACCCGACCATGCACGGATCGAGGCTGCTGCCCTGTCGCTCATGCCGCGCATCGCTGACGGCGACATTCCCTTTCTGGGATGCTGCTATGGCATCGGGATACTCGGCGCCCACTTGGGCGCGCCGGTGGGCAAGGGCCGCTACGGCGAGGCTGTCGGCATCGCCGAGTGCACGCTGACCGAGGCGGGCCAGAGCGATCCGTTGCTGGAGGGGATGCCGCCCCGCTTCGATGCGTTTGTCGGTCACAAGGAGGCGCTCGAAGCCTTGCCCGAGGGCTGCGTGCATCTGGTCGAGGGAACGCGCTGCCCTTTTCAGATGGTGCGCTACCGCCGAAATGTCTACGCGGTGCAATTCCATCCCGAGGCGGATGCGCGCGCCTTCGAAGAGCGTATCGGTATCTATCGCTACCACGGCTATTTCCCGCCCGAAGAGGCGCAGGCCCTGATCGAGATGTGCCGCGCATCGCATGTGACGGCCCCGCAACGGATCGTGCGCAATTTCATTCAGCGCTACGGCTGAGGCACTCCGCACCGCGCAGCTTCCCCGCCCGGTTTCATCTTGGAAAAAATACTCACGGCGATCCGCTCGACGCTACAGGATGTGGCCCGACTTGCGCGCCTTGGTCGCCAGATAGCCCTCGTTCTGCGCGGTCTGTCCCACGTTCAGCGGCACGCGCTCGGCCACCTCCACGCCTGATCGCTGCATCATGTCGATCTTGGCGGGGTTGTTCGTCATCAGGCGCACCGTGCCAAAGCCCATCTTGCGCAGGACGCCTGCTCCGATGCGAAAGTCGCGCTCATCATCCTCGAAACCCAGCCGGTGATTGGCCTCGACCGTGTCAAACCCCTGATCCTGCAGGCTGTAGGCGCGCATCTTGTTGGCAAGGCCGATGCCGCGCCCTTCCTGATTGAGATAAAGCAGCACGCCTGCGCCTTCCTGTCCCATCTGCGCCAGCGCGGCGCGCAATTGCGGACCGCAATCGCATTTGAGACTGCCCAGCACATCACCGGTAAAGCAGGCCGAATGGAGCCGCGCGAGCACCGGCGCATCGCGGGGCGGGCTGCCGATCTCGATCGCGTAATGCTCTTCGCTGCCATCCTCGGGGCGAAAGACATGCACGCGGCCGGCATGGCTGGCCTCAATGGGAACACGCGCGCTCACGACGCCGTGGGGCGGGCTGGCAAGGCGCATCGCCGCCTCCGCCGCCTCGGCGGGAAGAATGGTGAGGTTGGCCGCGCGCGCTTGCTCTGCGGCGTCCTCCAAAGGCAGGACCAGCATCGCGGGCAAGAGGCGCGCCGCCTTGGCCAGCGACAGGGCGAGGCGGTGCAGCCCGGTCTCGCCGCCGCGCAGGGTTTGAAATGGGCCTTTCATCGGGGTCGCCAGGTCATCCTCCGGGTTGGCGGTGGCGTGCAGCCAGCGCAGATCGGCGCCCTGCGGCAGGATGATGCGGGCCAGATCCCCGTCATAGGCGCGCGCCTTAAGCGTTTCGGCGCGCCGGGCCGTCACCGCGAGCGACACCTGCGCCCCGCGCGCGTCCGCAAGCGCGCGCAAGCTCGCTAGGCGCTGTGCGTCAAGCGTCTCGGCCGCCGCGATGATCGCACCTTGCCCTTGTGAGGCGAGGGCCACGGGCAGACCCATGGCCAGATCCGCACGGGCGCGTGCCAGAAGATGGAGGATGTCAGGTGTCAGGCTCATCACTGCGTGCTTTCCAAGGTCGCTCTCATCTAGTCTCATTCACCGGAAAATGAAACAAAACCCGTTTATGCTACACTTGGCCGTGATCGAATGTCGCATTCCTTGCTGCCGGGGCATGGGCTGCGCATCTAGAGATCAAGCAACCGTGAGGAGACCGAGATGGCGCAACTCAAGAAAATCCTGCTTGTTGATGATGACGAGGACCTGCGCGAGGCGCTGGGTGAGCAATTGGTGATGACTGAGGATTTCGACGTGATCGAGGCCGGAAACGGCGCCGAGGCGATGACCCATGCGCGCGATTCCAATTACGACCTGATCATTCTCGACGTCGGCCTGCCGGATACGGATGGGCGCGAGCTGTGCCGTCTGATGCGCAAGCAGGGGGTGAAAAGCCCGATCCTGATGCTGACCGGGCATGATGGCGACGCCGACACCATTCTGGGCCTCGACGCAGGCGCGAATGACTATGTCACCAAGCCGTTCAAGTTTCCCGTCCTGCTGGCACGCATCCGCGCGCAATTGCGCCAGCATGAGAAATCTGAGGATGCAGTGTTTCAACTGGGGCCATACAGCTTCAGGCCCGCACTCAAGCTTCTGGTTACCGAGGGCGGGCAAAAGGTGCGCCTGACCGAGAAAGAGACGAATATTCTCAAGTTTCTCTATCGCTCAACCGATGGTGTGGTCGCGCGCGATGTTCTGCTGCACGAGGTCTGGGGATATAACGCCGGCGTGACGACCCATACGCTCGAGACGCATATCTATCGTTTGCGCCAGAAGATCGAGCCGGACCCCTCCAACGCGCGCCTTCTGGTCACGGAAAGCGGGGGATACCGCCTGCTGCCGTGAGGCCTGTAGTTTTTCAGGAACCCAAGTTGAGGGCGGCGTGTTGGGCCCTCAGCAGCGCATATGCTGCACTCGTGTTTGTTAAAATTCGGGATTTTCATATGCACCTCCCTGTTGGACTGGCCCCGGCTTTTGCCGGGGTCTTTTTTTGTGCAGGGCCTGATTTTTGTGCAGGGTCTGAGGGCGGCGCGCTGGTCCGCGCGGGCTGGCTCTGCTAGGGACTGCGGATACATGATCCGCCCCAAGGAGATGCCCATGCCCTTCACCCTCGCCACCTGGAACATCAACTCGGTCCGGCTGCGTGCGCCGCTGGTTTGCAAGCTCTTGGCCGAGGAGGGCCCCGATGTGCTGTGCCTGCAAGAGTGCAAGAGCCCGGTCGACAAGATCCCGACCGAGGATTTCGCGGCGCTTGGCTATACCCACATGATCGCGCGCGGCCAGAAGGGCTATAACGGTGTGGCCATCCTGTCCAAGCTGCCGATCGAGGAGGTCGGCGCGCATGATTTTGCCGAGCTGGGCCATGCCCGGCATATCGCCGGTCGGTTGGAGAACGGGACGGTGATCCATAATTTCTACGTGCCGGCGGGGGGCGATGTGGCTGATCGCGAGGTCAACGACAAGTTCGGCCAGAAGCTGGATTACCTGACCCAGATGCGCGACTGGGCGCGGAGCGATACGCCTCGGAAGTCCATCCTCGTGGGCGATCTCAACATCGCGCCGCGCGAAGATGATGTCTGGAGCCACAAGAAACTTCTGAAGGTGGTCAGCCATACGCCCATAGAGGTGGCGCATCTGGAAGAGGCAAGGGAGGCGGGGGACTGGCGCGATGTGACGCGCGCCGATATCCCCGAAGGCCAGCTTTATAGCTGGTGGTCCTACCGCGCCAGGGATTGGGATGCCGCCGACAAGGGCCGCCGCCTCGATCACATCTGGGCCACAGGCGATATCGCGGCCTCGGCCCATTCGAGCCGTATCCTGCGCGCCGTCCGCGGGTGGGAGCAGCCCAGCGATCACGCGCCTGTTTTTGCCACCTTTGATCTGTGAGATCGCTCGGGGAGATTGCTTGGGGCGATCGCTCGGAGCGATCGCTCGGAGCGATCCAGTGGCGGCTTGCGCCGCCCCGCGGGGGCTCTGCCCCCGCACCCCCGGAGTATTTTCAGAACAATGAAAGAGGGACTGGCCTGCGTGCCTTGGCGGACTTGACCCAGCCCCTTGCAACGCAAGGTGAGCCGGGCCATTTATGAGGCCAACGCGCAATTCATCGAGCGAGGCGAGACAAAATGATAGAACTTGGTGGCCAGGCCCCCGCAACAGATCTGATCAAGGACGTGTCCGAGGCCGATTTCATGGCCGAGGTCGTCGAGCTGTCGCAGACCGTTCCGGTGATCGTGGATTTCTGGGCGCCGTGGTGCGCCCCTTGCAAGACGCTGGGCCCCGCGTTGGAGGCGGCCATGACCAAGGCGGGCGGCGCTGTTCGGATGGCCAAGGTCAATGTCGATGAGAATCAGGGCATCGCCGGCCAGTTGCGTGTGCAGTCGATCCCGACGGTCTACGCCTTTTGGCAGGGCCAGCCGATAGATGGCTTTCAAGGGAATGTCTCGGGCTCGGAGCTGGACGCTTTTGTTGCGCGGGTCATTGAGGCGGCGGGCGGCGGCGCCGCAGACGACGGGGGATTGGCCGAGGCGATCACGGCGGCGGATGAGATGCTGGAGGCAGGCGACACCGCAGGTGCGCTTCAGGTTTTTGCCGCCATCGCCGCCGAGGATGAGACGAGCGCCGCGGCCTTTGGCGGCATGGCGCGCGCGCACATCGCGGCCGGCGATCTGGAGCAGGCCGAAGCAGTGCTGAACGGCGCGCCCGCCGATCTGCATGGCAAGCCCGAGATGGAGGCCGCGCATGCGCAGCTGGCCCTTGCGCGGCAGGCCGAGGATGCAGGGCCGGTGGCCGAGCTGGAGGCCGCTGTCGAGGCGGATGCGGACAATCATCAGGCGCGCTATGATCTGGCGTTGGCACTGGCCGCGACTGGGCGCAGCGGCGAGGCGGTCGATCATCTGCTCGAACTTTTTCGCCGCGATGCCGACTGGAACGAGGGCGCAGCCAAGACGCAACTCTTCACCGTCTTTGACTCGCTCAAGCCGAACGATCCGGTCGTGTTGAACGGGCGGCGCAAACTCAGCTCGCTTATCTTTGCGTGAGATACGCAGACCAGCCCGCGCGCAGCGCTTGTCCGGCAGGGTGCGTGGACTAGATAGGAAGTCATGACACGCAAGTTAGACCTTCCGGACATCGTTCCGATTTTCCCGCTTCCCGGTGCGCTGCTCTTGCCTCGGGCGCGTTTGCCATTGCACCTTTTCGAGCCGCGCTATCTTGCGATGCTCGATGATGCGCTCAAGACGCCCGAGCGCCTGATTGGGATGATCCAGCCCAACAAGGTGCCGGGCAGGGCCGGTCCCGGCCTGCATACCATCGGCTGTGTCGGGCGCGTAACCCAATTCTCCGAGACGGAGGACGGACGATACATGGTCACTCTGGCGGGGATCTCGCGTTTCCGGCTGCTTGAGGAGGTCGAGGGGTTTACCCCTTACCGTCGGGCCCGCGTGTCTTGGTCGGGGTTCGAGCGCGATCAGGGTGGTGAGGAAGAAGACAACTCTTTTGACCGCGAGGCGTTTTTGGCCTCGCTGGCGCAATATTTCGATGCGCAGGATCTTCAGACAGATTGGGACAGCCTCAAGGAAGCCGACGACGAGCTTTTGATAAACTCGCTGTCGATGCTTTTGGGCTTTGAGCCGGAGGACAAGCAGGCCCTTCTGGAGGCACCGTCGCTGAGCACCCGGCGCGAGACGCTGATGACCCTTTTGGAGTTCGCCATGCGCGGCGGTGATGGAGAGGGAATGATGCAATGACGGATGAGAGTGATCGCGCCGTGGTTCCTGTTCCGGAATCGACAGGCTCTGAGGTGGCTGGCCCGGATTCGACTGGCCCTGAGTTTGACCGCCGGATGTTGGAGGCGCTGATTTGTCCGCACAGCCATCAGCGGCTGGAGTATGACGCGAGCGCAGCCGAGCTTGTCAGTCATTCGGCGGGGTTGGCTTTTCCCATACGTGCAGGGATCCCGATCCTTTTGACCAGTGAGGCGCGCGCGCTCGATTGAGCGGCGCTGGGGCGTCACCCCTTTGAGCTGAAACTCCGCTATGGGCGACGCGCGCGCACGCCCTGTTGTGCTAAGGCGCTCTGCCAGAAGCGCTCTGCCAGAAGCCATGACTCATGTTTTAGGTGGAACGCTTTGGCGCGGCGCTGCGGCGCGGCGCAATCGGTCATTGATTGCGCGGCCAAGGCCGGTTTCTGGCACCGGGGCGACCGCGATGACCGTGGCGCCGCCCGTGTCGAGACGGTGCAGGTGATCGAACAGATTGGCTGCCGCCTCGAGCAGATCTCCCGACAACGAGAGATCCAGCGCGGCGCCTGGGGTACCACCGAAGCCAAGCAGCACTTCGCCTGGCTTTGGCGCTTCGGCCCCGAGACGCATGGTGGCCTTGGGCGCGTAGTGCGAGGCAAGCTGGCCGGGCGCAGTGATTGCGCTGCCGGGTTGGTAGCCGGGCAGGGGCGCGCCAAGGGCCTCCTCGATGATTTCGGCAGGCAGGCCGCCGGGGCGCAGCAGGATCGGCGTATCGGTCAGGCCCAGAATGGTCGATTCCACGCCGACACCGCAGGCGCCGCCATCAAGGATCGCGGCGATGCGCCCGTCCAGACCGGCGCGGACATGCTCCGGGCGGGTCGGGCTGATCCGGCCCGAGGGATTGGCCGAGGGCGCGGCAAGCGGTGCGCCGCTGGCGCGCAGGAGCGCTTGGGCGGCGGCGTGGGCGGGCACGCGCAGTGCCACGCTATCCTGCCCGGCGGTCACCAGGGGCGAGAGGCCGCAGCCCGCACGCAGCGGCAGCACCAGCGTCAGCGGTCCGGGCCAGAAGGCGCGCGCGACAGTTTCGGCCGCATCGCTCCAGACGGCATATCGCCGGGCGGTTTCCAGATCCGGCACATGCACGATCAACGGATTGAAGCTGGGCCGCCCCTTGGCCTCGAAGATGCGCGCGACCGCAGTGCCGTCGCGGGCATCCCCGGCAAGGCCATAGACCGTCTCGGTCGGGACGGCGACCATCTGGCCGTCTGCGATCAGCGCTGCGGCTTCGGCGATCCCGGCGGCGTCCGTGGCGAGGGTACGTGTCTTCATCATGGGTGGGATCCTTGGCACGGAGGGGCTAGGTAGAGGCTGCGACGTGACTAGCGCCCAGTTGCCTGATTGCCAAGGAGGCCAGATGACGCGACATGATCCCCACGCCGAGGGCGGCATCAGATACCCGTGGGCCGAGCCGCCCGCCGAGGGCAGCGCGACCGAGGTGGCGCCGGGAGTGCTGTGGATGCGCCTGCCGCTGCCGATGGCGCTCGATCATGTCAATGTCTATGCGCTGGAGGAAGAGGACGGCGGCTGGTGCATCGTCGATACCGGCATTCAGTCGCGGCGCAGCATCCAGATCTGGGAGACGCTTCTGGCTGGCCCGTTGGGCGGGCGCCCGGTGCGCCGCATCGTCCTGACGCATCACCATCCCGATCATGTCGGCATGGTGGGCTGGCTCATGGACCGCTTTGGCGCCGAACTGCTGACGACGCGGACGGCCTGGCTGATGGCGCGGATGCTGATCCTGGATGCCGAGGATCGCCCGACGCCTCAGGCGCTGGAATTCTGGCGCAGCGCGGGCATGGATGCCGCGATCTATGCCGAGCGCAAGGCGGCGCGGCCTTTCAACTTTGCCGATAGCTGCGCGCCGCTGCCTGTTGGGTATACCCGCCTGCAAGAGGGCAGCACGCTGAGGGCCGCAGGTCGCACCTGGGACGTGCGCATCGGCAATGGCCACGCGCCCGAGCATCTGACGCTGTGGAGCCGGGACTGCAATCTGGTGATCGCGGGCGATCAGATCCTGCCGTCGATCAGCCCGAACCTGGGTGTCTATCCGACCGAGCCCGAGGCTGATCCCGTTGCCGATTGGCTGGAGGCTTGCGGGCGTCTTGCGGGTCATGCGCGGGCTGATCATCTGGTGCTGGGCGGGCACAAGCTTCCCTTTACCGGACTGCCGCTGCGCATGCGCCAACTGATCGAGAATCACCACGGCGCGCTGACCCGGCTTGAGGCGCATCTGGAGGTGCCGCGCACCGCAGTCGATTGTTTTGCCCCGCTTTTCAAGCGACGGATAGATGCGGGAACCTACGGGCTCGCGCTGGTCGAGGCGGTTGCACATCTGAACCACTTGCATAAGCTGGGGCGCATCACACGCAAACGCCGCGATGATGGCGCATGGCTGTGGCACCGTGAGGAGGACAGCAGGTGAGCGACGAGATCATGACCACTGCCGAGCACGCCGAGGCGGACGCCCTGCCGCGTTGTCACGAGGTGCATACCAGCGAGGGGCGCACCAGCCCCGCCGACGCCGCGCCCGCCAGCGTCACGTCCAAGCCGGTCGAAAAGAAGAGCGCGGCGGAATGGGCGTATGAACGCCTCATCCTCTACATCCAGAACTTCGAGAAGGCGCTGGACAGCGAGCATGAGGTGGCCATGGGGTTCGTCGGCGGCGATGCGGGCGTGCTCAAGATCGAAGGGATGGGCTACTTCGATCCCGATATCGTGACGTTTTACGGCAGTGATGCCTCGGGCAGCAAGACGCAGCTGGTGCAGCATGTCAGCCAGCTGAGCGTCATGCTGCGCGCCCTGCCCAAGCCCCGCGCACAGGCCAAGGCCGAGCGCATCGGCTTTCGCCTTGCGGAGGACCTCGAAAAGGGGTGAAGGATCCTCGGCCCAAGCAGGCATGCCCGTGCCGCTTTGAGGGTGACAGGGGCGGGCAAATACAGTAACCAGCCAAAAATTCGGCATGCAAAGGACGGACTTTCGATGGCCAATGACCACGAACACGGCAAGATGGACACCACGGAGCAGGAAAAGACTTTCGATGCCTTCGTGACGTGGTCGACGCGCGTCGCGATCTTCGCGGTTTGCGTCCTTCTCTTCATGGCGCTGGTCAACAGCTAAGCTGCGGCCGCCATCGGCCATCGGGGTAGGAGCAGCGGTCCATGCGCGCACTCATAATGGCTGTCTGTGCCTTTCTGGCCCTTGCAAGCTGCGCCGCACCGCCGGGCGAGTGGGCCACTGACGAAGATCTCGCGCGCGTCGCGTATCGCCACGATGGTCCGCCGCGCCTGACGCTTTTCACCATGCTCAACAACAGCACCGGCGCAGGCGCGCATACCTCGCTGATGATCAACGGCTCGCAGCGGATCATCTGGGATCCCGCAGGCTCGTTCAAGCATGAGACCATTCCCGAGCGGAACGATGTGATCTTTGGCGTGACCCCCGCCATCGCGGATGTTTACACACGCTTTCACGCGCGCAAGACGTTTCACGTCAAGATCCAGCAGTTGGACGTAACGCCCGCGCAGGCCGAACAGGCGATGCAGCTGGCACGCGCCTATGGGCCGGTGCCGCAGGCGCAATGCACCCGTAGCACGTCAAGCATTCTGGCCGAGATCTTTCCGGGCCAGATCACCCAGTCGTGGTTTCCCAAGGCACTGGCCGAAGAATTTGGCAGGCTGCCGGGCGTGACCGAGCAAGTGCTGTACGAATATGACAGCGACGACAATTCCAAGGTCTTGGCGGAATGGGATCCGTCGAAGGTCTGAATTCCCTTGCCGCTGCATGACAATGGCCGCGCACCTCAGGTGCCCGCACAGGCTGATCTGCCCACGGCGCGCTGCAATATGCTTTAGAGTGTGTGATCGGCTTTCTTGAAGGCAAGATAGGAAAACGGCAGGGATGCCAGATAGAGCAGATTTCCTGCAATCAGCGTCAGCCACGGATACGTCATCAGGCAGACGATGAGGATCACCGCGGTGACCACGGCGAACGGCAGATGCGCGCGGCGGATCGAGGCGTGTTTGATCGAATAGGTCGGTATCGTGCTGACGGCCAACAGTCCGACACCGATGATGTAGATCGCCCGCAGCACGGGGTAGCTTTCATCCTGCCAGCCCCACTGATGCAGGAATATCGGCATCAGCGCGAGGCAGGCAAGCGCAGGCGCGGGAACGCCGACAAAAAAACCGTCTTTCTTGAGCGTGACGTCGGCTTTGTTTGTCGACAGGTTGAAGCGCGCCAACCGCATTGCGCAGCAGACGGCCAGCACCAGCACGGCCAGCCAGCCGAGGCTCGCATGTGGGCCACCCAGATAGAGCGTGTTGTAAATCACCAGCCCCGGCGCGATGCCGAAGTTGAAGAAATCGGCCAGACTGTCCAGCTCGGCACCAAAGGGGCTGGCCGTGTCGAGAAAGCGCGCCAGCTTGCCATCGGCTGCATCGAGGAAAACGGCGAGCAGGATGAAGTAGAGACTTGCTTGTACATGCCCCTCAAGGCTCATCCTGACGGACGTAAGACCCGCGCAGATGGCAAAAACGGTGACGATGCTGGGCACGAGGTGGCGCAGTTTGATCCTTGGCTGTGTGCTCATTCAGCGATGCCCTTGCGCGCCGTGCCCGGCGCCGCGAGATCCGCCAATATGGTCTCGCCCGCAACCGCCGTCTGGCCGACGCAAACGAGGGGCGAAACGCCCGCAGGCAGATAGACGTCAAGCCGGCTGCCAAAGCGGATCAGGCCAAAGCGGTGACCGATCCGGACAGGATCACCCTCGCGCACAAAGCAGACGATGCGCCGCGCGACGAGGCCGGCGATCTGCACGACGCCGATGCGCGCGCCTGCCTCGGTCTCGATCATCAGCGAATTTCGCTCGTTCAGTTCGCTCGCCTTGTCGAAGGAGGCGTTCAGGAACTGCCCCTTGTGATAGGCGATCTGGCGCACCGTGCCCGCAATGGGCGCGCGGTTCACGTGGCAGTTAAAGACGTTCATGAAGACCGACACACGGCAGACAGGCGCATCGCCCAGATCAAGCTCTGGCGGAGCAACGACCTCCTGGATCAGCGACACGATGCCATCGGCGGGCGACAAAACCAGCCCCTCCTGCTGCGGTATCACGCGCACGGGATCGCGGAAGAAATAGTAGCACCACACCGTCGCACCGCAGCCCAGCCAAAAGAGTGGCTCCCAGATCAGGGCGAGCAAAAGGGTGATCGCGGCAAAGATCGCGACGAACTTGCGACCTTCCTTGTGCATGGGCACGGCAACGATCTTGAGCATGTTCATGAGTGGTCTTTCATAGAATTTCAGATGGGGAAGAGGCGACTGGGCCTCAGGTCGAGAGGGTTGGATACGCGCCTGCTCAGCGCATGGGCGGGGGAAGGGGCGACTGGCAATCCGGCCTGCAATTCACCCGCTTTAGCTCGGTGCGCTATACAGCAGAAGGTCACGGCCTTAAATGCCGCAAGTGCGAAGAGCACAAGGAAAAGGGCGGGCGCCGCAATCGGGCTACCGCTGCCTTGCGGCTAATGGCGCACATCGGCCCAAAGGGCCTCCGCCGCACCTGATCGGGGCGGCGGAGGCGGGGATGCGTCAGCCAAAGACCTTGGTCAGGGCCTTGTCCGTCGCGGTAATCAGCTCGTCGATATCGCTTTTGGTCGCGATGAGGGCGGGCGAGTAGCACAGCGTGTTGTTGAAGCCCGGCAGCGAACGGTTCGTCATGCCGATGATGACGCCTTGGGCCATGCAATCGGCTGTGACGGCGGCCACCGATTTCTCGTCCATCGGCTCGCGGGTCGAACGGTCCTTGACCAGCTCGGCCCCGAGAAAGAGGCCCTTGCCGCGCACATCGCCGATGACTTCATGCTTGTCCTTGAGGGCGCGCAGCTGGTCGAGCATGTAGTCGCCCATGGCGATGGTATTCTCCAGCAGCCCTTCGTCTTCGATGATGTTCATGTTTTCCAGCGCCGCCGCCGGGCCAGCCGTGCAGCCGCCGAAGGTGGAAATGTCGCGGAAGTAGTTCATCGGATCGGTGTCGTCGTCCTTGAACATGTCGAAAACACGCTCGGAGGTGACGCAGCAGGCGATGGCGGCATAGCCCGAGGCAACGCCCTTGGCCATCGTCACGAAGTCCGGCTCGATCCCGTAGTGCTGATAGCCAAACCATGTGCCGGTGCGCCCGACGCCGCAGACGACCTCGTCGATATGCAGCAGGACGTCGTATTTGCGGCAGATTTCCTGCACGCGGGGCCAATACCCCTCGGGCGGGACGATCACGCCGCCGCCAGCGGTGACAGGCTCGAGGCAGATGGCGCCCACGGTATCGGGGCCCTCGGCCAGAATGACCTCCTCGATGGCATTGGCCGCCGCGAGGCCATATGCCTCGCCGCTCAGATCGCCCCAGCCCTGCTGATGCGCGCGGTATTCGAGGCAATGGGGCACGGCGACGAAGCCGGGGGTGTAGGGCCCGTATTGCGCGTTGCGCTCAGGCTGTCCGCCCGCCGACAGGCAGGCAATCGTGGTGCCGTGATAGTCGCGATCGCGGTAGAGGATCTTGTGCTTCTTGCCGCCATGACGCTTGTGCGCGATCTGGCGCACCATCTTGAACGCCTTCTCGTTGGCCTCTGAGCCCGAGTTGGTGAAATAGACGCGGGTCAGGCCCGGCATTTTCGAGATGATGCGTTCGGAGAACTTCGCGCCGGGAATCGAACCTGCGGAGCCGGCAAAATAGTTCAGCTGAATCAGCTGATCGCGCACGGCGTTGGCGATCCGCTCGCGCCCGTAGCCGACATTGACCGTCCAGACACCGCCCGAAACGCCGTCGATATGCTCTTTGCCCTTCTGGTCCCAGACGCGCATGCCCTTGCCCTCGACGATGATCCGGGGATCGCTCGTCTCGTAGGGTTTATGCTGGCTGAGGTGGTGCCACACATGGGCGCGGTCGGCCGCGACGACCTTGTCGATATCGTTGTCCAGAAACTTGCCGTCCATGAGGGGCCTCCATCGGGTCAGGGCCCGGCGCGCGCGCCGGGGGAAGGGATTACCTGGGCAGCATATCACTCTTCGGCAGGGTTTGACGATAGGTCCGTTGACGCGGCGTTCACGGCCTAGGAGAGGCGCGCCAGAAACCCAAGATGACACCCAAGATCACAGCGTTTGGAGGGGCGCATTGCATCCATGAGCGATGCGCGCCGCGCCTTTGGCTCATGTCCCGGTTCAAGGGCGTGACGCTTCAATCGGGCAGCTCATCGGACGGAATCAGACCGAAGAAGGCGCCCTGTGACCAGAGGCCGAACCAGCCGTCATGATGGGTTGCGATATCGACCAGCCGGTAAAAGGATTTGCGGTCGATCAGTGCCTCGAGGTTGTGACGCACGAGGACGTAGGGCGAAGGCTCGCCCGTCTCCGCGTCGCGCGTGACCCGAATCGGGGCGTCCGGGCCTGCGGTCACGCTGTCATCCACGTTGGTATGAAACGAGATGCGCTGATCCTCGCCTTCGCCGGTGACGTCGAAATCGACGGCGACGAAGGGTGCATCCTCGACGGTGATGCCCACTTTTTCGACAGGGGTCACAAGAAAGTAATCGTCGCCGTCGCGGCGCAGGATGGTTGAGAAAAGGCGCACGAGGCCGTGCCGACCGATGGGCGTGCCCTGATAGAACCACGTTCCATCCCGTGCGATACGCATGTCCAGATCGCCGCAAAACGGGGGGTTCCAGTCATGCACCGGGGGCAGGCCGCGGCCTTTCTTGGCGCCTTTGGTGGCCGCCTGCGCCGAGGCGGCGATGCCGTCTGCTGACGGGGTCGTGATCGGATGATCGCTCATTGCTTTTGCCATTTTTGTCATGCGCTATACACTCAAGTGAACGATATAGCCCAATCCGGAGAATTTCCATGACCCAGAGCGCCGACTTGGTGGCCGACATAGATGCGTTGCAAGCGCGGCTCGCAGAGGCGCGTGCACAGGTTGCGCGGCGTTTCATAGGGCAAGAGCGGGTCGTGGACCTGTCGCTTGCCGCGATGCTCAGCGGCGGTCACGGCCTGCTGGTGGGCCTGCCGGGGCTTGGCAAGACGCGGCTGGTCGACACGTTGGGCACCGTCATGGGACTGAACACCGGGCGTGTGCAGTTCACGCCCGATCTGATGCCAGCCGACATTCTGGGCAGCGAGGTGCTCGAGACCGGGGCTGACGGCAGCCGCGCCTTCAAGTTCATTCCTGGGCCGGTCTTTTGCCAGCTCTTGATGGCCGATGAGATCAACCGCGCCAGCCCGCGCACCCAATCGGCCCTCTTGCAGGCCATGCAGGAGCGGCAAGTGACCGTTGCGGGCGAAAATCGGCCTCTCGAGGCGCCGTTTCATGTGCTGGCGACGCAAAACCCGATCGAGCAGGAGGGCACTTATCCCCTGCCCGAAGCGCAGCTTGACCGTTTTCTGGTGCAGATCGACGTGCCCTATCCCGAAAGGTCTGCCGAGCGCGAGATCCTGCTGGCCACCACCGGCAGCGCCGAAGAGGCCGCCGCGCCGGTGTTCACCACGCAGGAGTTGATCGCGGCGCAAGCCCTCTTGCGCCGGATGCCGGTGGGCGAGGGAATCATGGACATGATTCTGGATCTGGTGCGCGCGTTCCGTCCGGATGAGCCAGGCGCCTCGGCGCGTGTTCAGGAAAGCGTGGCGTGGGGGCCGGGCCCGCGAGCAGCGCAGGCGCTGATGTTGACGGTGCGCGCACGGGCTCTCTTGCAAGGGCGGCTGGCGCCCAGCCCCGAGGACGTGGTGGACATGGCGCAGCCGGTGCTGATCCACCGCATGGCGTTGAACTTTGCGGCGCGGGCACGGGGCGATAGTCTGAGTGCGCTGATCACCGATACGCTGGCCGATCTGGGCCATGCGCAGGCTGCCGCCGCGTGACACAAACCACCGCTCATGCCGACGCTGATCTACGCAGCCGGGCCGAGGCCGAGGCAGCGCGCCTGCCTGCGCTCTTGGCGCGGGCGGACAGGCTGGCGGGTGCGGTGCTGTTGGGGCAGCACGGGCGCAGGCGCGCCGGGCTGGGCGATGATTTCTGGCAATACCGCCCGGTGCAGGAGGGCGATCAGCGCCGCCAGATCGACTGGCGCCGTTCGGCTCGCAGCGATGCCGAGTTCGTGCGTGAGCGCGAGTGGCAAATCGCGCAGACAGTGATGCTCTGGGTCGATGGCGCAGCCTCCATGCGATTTGCCAGCGATGCCGCGCTGCCGCAAAAGGCAGATCGCGCGCAGCTTCTGGCGCTGGCGACGGCCATTCTTCTGGACAAGGGCGGCGAGCGTGTGGGCCTGTCGGGCCATGCGCTGCCACCGCGTCGCGGCACGGCACAGATTACGCGGCTCGCCGCCATGCTGAGTGCCACGCAAAGCGACGCAGGCGAGGGCGCGGATTACGCGGCGCCGGATGCGCGGGGTTTGCTGCCGCACGCGCGCGCGCTTTTCGTCTCGGACTTCTTTGGTGATCTCGATGCGGTGCGCGCGTCAGTGGGTGCGGCGGCCGACCGGGGTGTGGGCGGTGTTCTTTTGCAGATCCTTGACCCTGCGGAGGAGGCGTTTCCCTACCGGGGCCGCGCGATCTTCGAATCCGTCGGCGGCACGCTGGCACATGAGACGTTGAAGGCCAGCGATCTGCGGGATCGCTATCTGGAGCGCCTCGCCGAGCGCAAGGATGCGCTGCGCACCCTTTGCCGCAGGGCTGGCTGGGCCTACATGTGCCACCACACCGATAGCAGCCCGCAGGCCGTGCTGCTGCACCTGTACCGCACTCTGGGCGAGGGGGCACGATGACGCTGGGCGCCATCGGATTTGCTGCACCGTGGCTCTTGATCGCGCTGGCGGCGCTGCCGGTGCTGTGGGTGCTGCTGCGCGCAGTGCCGCCCGCGCCGGTGCGGCGACGCTTTCCGGGGGTCGCGCTGCTGCTGGGGTTGCGCGACGAGGATAGTGCGGCGGATCGCACGCCTTGGTGGCTCTTGTTGCTGCGGATGCTGGCGCTGGGCGCCGTTATCATCGCCATGGCCGGGCCTGTGCTCAATCCGCGGAGCGATGACGCCGCGCGCGGTGATCGCCCCCTTCTGATCGCGCTCGACGCCAGTTGGGCCAGTGCCCGGGACGACAGCGCGGCGCGCAACCTTTTGGACGGCGTGCTGGCTGAGGCGGGACGCGACGGTCGCACTGCCGCCGTGCTGCGGCTCAGCGCACCCGAGGCGCCGGTCTTTCAGGCTGCCGAGGCTTGGCGCAGTCGCCTCGCCGGCTTGGGTCCGCTGCCATGGGCACCGACGACGGACGGGGTGGAGCAAGCCGCCGGGATGCTGCCCGATGACGCCTTCGACACGCTTTGGCTATCGGACGGGTTGGAGCGTGACGGCCGCGGCGCGCTGCTGAGCGCGCTTGAGGCGCAGGGCAGTGTCACGATTCGCGAGAGTGCCGCACCGCTGGTGACGCTCACCCCGCCCCGCGCCGAGGGCGGCGCAATCGAGGTGACCGCGCAGCGCCTTGCGCCGGGTGGCGAATGGCCCCTTGAAGTTCTGGCGCACGGCCGCGATCCGTCGGGCGCGCCGCGTGTGCTGGCAACCCTGCCGCTGCGTTTCGAGGAGGGCGCGCGCGAGGCGACCGGCGCGCTCAGCCTGCCGGCCGAGCTACGCGCCCGCATCACCCGGTTCGAGATCGCGGGCCAAGATCACGCGGGCGCGGTTCAGCTTGTCGGGGATGCGCTGGGTCGCCGCGAGGTGGCACTGATCGCGGGCCGCGAGGATCGTGAGGGCCTCGAGCTGCTCTCGCCCTTGCATTACCTTGAGCGCGCGCTGGAACCCTCCGCCGATCTGCTGACGGGCGCCTTGATGGATGTGCTGCCTGCCAACCCCGATGCCATCGTGCTGGCTGATGTCGGCACGCTCTCGCCAGCCGAGGCAGAGGGCCTGCGCAGTTGGGCCGAGGAGGGCGGAACGCTGGTCCGCTTTGCCGGGCCGCGCCTTGCCGCCAGCGACGTGTCGCGCGGTGCCGAGGACCCGCTGATGCCCGTTCGTCTCAGGGCCGGGGGCCGCAGCGTTGGCGGCGCGATGAGCTGGGGCGAGCCCAAGTCGCTCGCGCCTTTCGCCGAGGGCGGTCCCTTTGCGGGTCTCGATATTCCGTCTGATGTGACGGTGACGTCGCAGGTCATGGCCCAGCCCGATCCGACGCTGGCCGAGCGCGTGATTGCGCAACTGGGCGATGGCACGCCACTGGTCACGCGCAAGCGGATCGGGCAGGGGCAGGTCGTCCTCTTCCACGTGACCGCCAACGCCGAGTGGAGCAGCCTGCCGCTGTCGGGTCTGTTCGTGCAGATGCTTGAGCGGCTGGCAATCTCGACCGGCGATGGGCCGCCTGCGCCCGAAGAGTTGGCCGGAACGACGTGGCAGCCCTCCGAAGTCTTGGATGGCATGGGCGTGCTGCGCAGCGGCGATACCCTGCCCGGCGTTGCGGGTGAACGGCTGCTGGAGGCGGATCTGGGCCCTGATTTGCGCCCCGGCCTTTATGAGGGCGAAGACAGGAGCATCGCGCGCAACGTCATGGCCGAGGGGGACGTCTTGACGCCCGCCAGCTGGCCTGCGAGCGCGACCGTCATCGGACTTGACCGTCAGGAGGAGACGCCGCTGATGGGCTGGCTTCTGGCCGCTGCGCTCTTGCTGCTGAGCGCCGATATCCTTGCCTCGCTGGGCCTCTCCGGGCGGCTGTTGCCTGCTCGGGCGGCAATGGTCCTTGGCGCGCTGATGCTGCTGCCCGATCCGACGCTGGCCCAGGACCGCCCGCCCGAGGCGCTGGCCGACGAAGTGACGCTGGCGCATGTCCTGACGGGTGATACCGAACTTGACGACATGGCGCGAGCAGGGCTCGAGGGGCTTGGCCAGACACTCTTCTTCCGCAGCACCGTGGAGCCTGCGGCGCCGCAGGGCGTCGATCTGGAGACGGATGAACTTGCGTTCTTTCCGCTGCTGTACTGGCCGATCACACCTGCGCAGGCGATCCCGTCGGACGAGGCCTATGCGCGGCTGAACACCTACCTGCGCAGTGGCGGCATGATCCTCTTTGACACACGCGATGCTGATGTCGCGGGCTTTGGCGCGTCCTCGCCTAACGGCGCGATGCTGCAAAGGCTTGCTGAGCCGCTGGACATTCCGCCGTTGGAGCCCGTGCCGGACGACCATGTGCTGACGCGCGGCTTTTACCTCTTGCAGGATTTTCCGGGCCGCTACGCAGGCCGACCCGTCTGGGTCGAGTCCGCGCCCGATGCCGCCGAGGCGGCACCCGGAATGCCGTTTCGCAATCTCAACGATGGCGTGACGCCGGTGGTGATCGGCGGAAATGACTGGGCCTCGGCCTGGGCGGTGGATGAGAGCGGCAATGCCATGCTGCCCGTCGGGCGCGGCTATGCCGGCGAACGGCAGCGCGAGATGGCGTATCGCTTTGGTGTCAATCTGGTCATGCATGTGCTGACCGGCAATTACAAATCCGACCAGGTCCATGTGCCTGCGCTCCTCGACAGGTTAGGCCAATGACGAACGCGATTGTCTTTGACCCGGCCCTGCCGGTCTGGCTGATTGCCACGCTTGCGGGCATGGCCCTGACGGCCTTGGCACTGGCGGCCTGGCGCGGCCTGTCGGGCTGGGCGCTGCGCGGCATTGGTGCGGCGCTGATCCTCGCGGCACTCATGGGGCCCAGCCTCAGCCGCGAGGACCGCGAGGATCTGACCGACATCGCCATTCTGGTCGAGGACGCAAGCGCCAGTCAGCAGTTGGCGGACCGCGCCGCCATGACGGCCGAAGCGGCAGAGACGCTTGAGGCCCGCCTGGCCGCTCAAGGCGTCGAGGTGCGGCGCGTCAAGGTCGATGACGGCGCCGACAACAGCGGCACGCAGCTGATGACCGCCCTCTCGGATGTGCTGGCGAGCGAGCCGCAGGGCCGCATCGCGGGCATGTTCCTGCTGAGCGATGGGCGGCTGCATGATCTGCAGCGCGCGCCCGGCCTGCCGGCGCCGCTGCATCTGGTCCATACGGGCCGGGAGGCCGACTGGGACCGCCGCCTGATCGTCGAGGGCGCCCCTGCGTTTGCCATTCTGGACGAGGAGATCACGCTGACCCTGCGCATTGAGGACAGCGGCGCGGCGCCCGGAGATACCGAAGTGCCCTTGGATATATCGGTCGATGGCGAGGCGCCGCAGCGTTTTACCGTGCCCGTGGGCCAGCCCATCGAATTGCCCCTCTCGCTCCCCCACGGGGGGCGCAACGTGCTGGAGTTCATCACCCCCGAGGGCGAGGGCGAACTGACCGCGCGCAACAATACCGCGCTGGTGCAGATCAATGGCGTGCGCGACCGGCTGCGCGTGCTTCTGGTCTCGGGCGAGCCGCATGCGGGCGGGCGCACGTGGCGCAACCTGCTGAAATCCGACAGTTCCGTCGATCTGGTGCATTTCACGATCCTGCGCCCACCCGAAAAGCAGGACGGCGTTCCGGTGGAAGAGCTAAGCCTGATCGCCTTTCCCACGCGCGAGCTTTTCCTAGAGAAGATCGACGATTTCGATCTCATCATCTTTGACCGTTACAAGCGGCGCGGCATCCTGCCTGCGCTCTACCTCGAAAACGTGGCCGATTATGTACAAAAGGGTGGTGCGGTCCTCTTTGCGGCGGGGCCGGATTTCGCGGGGGCCAACAGCCTTTACCGCTCGCCGCTGGAGGAGATCGTGCCGGCCCGGCCCACGGCGCGCGTGATGAGCCAGCCCTACAGCCCCGCCGTGACTGATATGGGCGAGCGTCACCCCGTGACCGCCGGCCTCGGCGCGATGCACGACGGGCCGTGGGGCCGCTGGCTGCGCCAGATCGAGGTGACCGAGCCGACGGGGGATACCGTGATGTCGGGGGCCGAGGACGCGCCCCTGCTGGTGCTGGACCGCGTCGGCGAGGGGCGCGTTTCGCTCCTGGCGTCGGACCATGCGTGGCTGTGGAATCGCGGCTACGAGGGGGGCGGGCCCCAGCTCGAGCTGCTGCGCCGCCTTGCGCATTGGATGATGAAGGAGCCCGAGCTGGAGGAAGAGGCCCTCTGGGCCGAGGCCACGGGCCAGACCATGCGCATCATTCGCCGCAGTCTGGACGAAGAGGTCGAGGACGTCACCATCACCGGACCGGACGGGGCAGAGGTGACAGTGCCGCTGGAGGAAGTGTCGCCGGGCCGATTCGAGGCTATTTTCGAAGGGCCGCAGATCGGGCTTTATCGTCTTGCCAGTGGCGATCAGAGCGCGGTGATCGGCCTCGGCCCCGCTGCCCCGCTGGAATTCGAAGAGACGATCGCGACGGGCGCGGCGCTCGCTCCGCTGATCGAGGGCACTGGTGGCGGAATCCGTGCCATAGAGGAGGGCGTGCCCGCCATCCGAGAAGTGCGCGAGGGCCGGCCCGCCGCCGGGCGCGGCTGGCTGGGGATCACGCCGCGCGGCGCGTATGTCACGCAATCGGTGACGTTGACGCCGCTCTTGCCTGCGTGGCTGGTGCTGGCGCTGATCGCGGCATTGGTGACAGGTGCGTGGCTCCGTGAAGGGCGGCGCTAGAGCGTCGCGCCGTTACCCGTAGGCATAGTCCAAGGGCGAGGCGCGAGCGTCCTTCATACTGAACGCTGCGCTTCGGCAAATGCTGAAATCGAGATTACTGGGCCACCGCTTTGGCCCTGCGGTCAGAGCGGAATATCCACCGTCGTCAATGGGTCCGAGACATGCCCCTGGGTGCAGCGCGCGCGGATATAGACGCGCCGCGTGCCATCCGGCAGCATCACCTGATGCAGGCTTCGTGTAAAAGGCTGCTCGTCCACATGGGGGTGACGCAGCGGGCGCGTGGCCAGCACGGTGCCATCCTCGGCCAGCACTTCCCAGGCGTCGGCGTAATGCTCCCACCCGGTATCGCCGTGGCGGATCGTCACCGAGAACTTCCACCCCATCTCGTCGCGTATCGCCTTGGCCTGCTCCACGACCGGCGGTTCCGCTAGGGCAACGACGGGCAGGAGCGCGGCAAGGGCGAAGCTGAGAATCTTTTTCATGGATCCCTATAAACCCGGTGCGGCGCATCCGCACAAGGGCACTTGGCGCCGGTCCGATCACTTGCGCAGCAGCGCCGCGCACAATAGCGTGAAAGGCAGGAGGACGAGCCATGGACATGCCTGAACCTGACGCCGCCGTCGTCGCGGCCAAGTCGCGCATCATCGAGCGCCTTCTGGCCGCTCTGCCTGCCGATGCCGTTATCTCTGACCCTGTCGAGACGCGCGCCTACGAGTGTGACGGGCTGGCCGCCTACCGCTGTGCGCCGCTGGCGGCGGTGCTGCCGCGCTCGACCGCCGAAGTGTCGGCGGTGCTGCGCATCTGTCACGAAATGGGTGTGCCGGTGGTGCCGCGAGGGGCGGGCACGTCGCTGGCCGGAGGCGCCTTGCCCACGGCCGATTGCGTGATCCTTGGCATAGCGCGCATGACCGAAGTGCTTGAGACGGACTATGACAGCCGGATCATCCGGGTGGAGTCGGGCCGCACCAACCTTTCCGTGACCGGCGCGGTCGAGGATCATGGCTTCTTCTACGCGCCCGATCCCTCCAGCCAGCTTGCATGTGCCATTGCGGGCAATA
This sequence comes from Roseovarius sp. D0-M9, assembly GCF_037083805.1. Taxonomy (NCBI): domain Bacteria; kingdom Pseudomonadati; phylum Pseudomonadota; class Alphaproteobacteria; order Rhodobacterales; family Roseobacteraceae; genus Roseovarius; species Roseovarius sp. D0-M9. The sequence continues at coordinate 62,104 of NZ_JBAPKZ010000017.1, forward strand.
TCGCGATGAATTCTGGCGGGGCGCATTGCCTGAAATACGGCGTGACCACGAACAACCTGCTGGGCGTCACCATGGTGCTGATGGACGGCACAGTGACCGAGATCGGCGGCGCACATCTGGACGCCGGGGGGCTTGATCTCCTGGGTCTGATCTGCGGCTCGGAGGGGCAGCTGGGCGTCGTAACCGAGGCGAGGCTGCGCATTCTGCCCAAGCCCGAGGGCGCGCGCCCCGTGCTGATCGGATACGACAGCAACGAGGTGGCGGGCGCCTGCGTGTCCGACATCATCAAGGCCGGCGTCCTGCCGGTCGCCATCGAGTTCATGGACCGGCCGATCATCCGCGCGACCGAGGCCTACGCCCACGCGGGCTATCCCGATTGCGAGGCGCTGCTGATCGTCGAAGTGGAAGGCAGCCCCGCCGAGATCGACGAGCAGCTTGCCATCATCCTCGATATCGCGCGCCGCCACGATCCGGTCGAGCTGCGCGAGAGCGCGTCGACAGATGAGAGCGCGCGCATCTGGAAGGGCCGCAAATCGGCCTTTGGCGCGATGGGCCAGATGGGTGACTATATGTGCCTCGACGGCACGATCCCGGTCAGCCAGCTGCCGTTCGTGCTGCGCCGGATCGGCGAGCTGAGCGAGGAATTCGGCCTGATGGTCGGCAACGTCTTTCACGCGGGCGACGGAAACATGCACCCGCTGATCCTTTATGACGCCAACACACCCGGCCAGCAGGAACTGTGCGAAGAGCTGGGTGCCGAGATCCTCAAGCTTTGCGTCGAGGTCGGCGGCTGCCTGACCGGCGAGCATGGCGTGGGGATCGAAAAACGGGATCTGATGTCATATCAATACGCCCCCGAGGATCTGGAGATTCAGATGGCGGTCAAGGATGTGTTCGACCCCGGATGGCTCCTGAACCCGGCCAAGGTCTTTCCCTTGGGCGTGAGTGCGGCCCGGCGTATGGCGGCGGAATAGGATCGGCGGCGCGGTGCCCTTGGCGGGCGTTTTCTGGATATTTGAGGCAAGAAGAAAGTGATGCGTCCCGAGACGGAAGAAGAGTTGGCGCAGATCGTAGCGGATGCGCTTGGCCCGCTGGCCATTCGCGGAGGCGGCACGCGTGCGGTTGGCGTGGCGACCGGTGAGGTGCTGTCGACGGCCGGGCTGAGCGGGATCAAGCTCTATGAGCCCGGCGCGCTGACGCTGGTGGCGCGCGCGGGCACCCCGCTTGTCGAGGTCGAGGCGGCGCTGGCTGCCGAGGGGCAGGCGCTTGCGTTCGAGCCGATGGATCATCGCGGCCTGCTGGGCACGCAAGGCGTGCCGACACTCGGCGGGGTCGTGGCTGGCAATGTGTCAGGGCCGCGCCGCATCGCAGCGGGCGCGTGCCGCGATTTCATGCTGGGCGTGCGATTTGTCGATGGCATGGGGCGGGTTCTGAAGAATGGCGGGCGCGTGATGAAGAACGTGACGGGCTATGACCTGACGCGCCTCATGACCGGCAGCTACGGGACGCTGGGTGTGATGACCGAGGTGTCGCTCAAGGTGCTGCCTGCGCCGCGCGCCTCGCTGACATTGGCGCTGGAGGGGCTGGAGGCGCCGCGCGCTGTCGCCGCCCTGTCGCGCGCGCTTGGCTCGCCTTTTGAGGTGTCGGGCGCGGCGCATGTCGCCGCTGGCGCGCCCCGGACGTTGATCCGGCTGGAGGGGTTCGAGGCCTCTGTCGCCTACCGCGCCGATCAGCTGGGCCGCCTTTTGGCGGAGTTCGGCACGTGGCAGCGCATCGAGGACGGCGCCGCCGAGAGCTGGCGCGCGATCCGCGATGTGAGCGCGCTGGACGGCGCTGGCGACGTCTGGCGCGTATCGGCCCGGCCCACGCAAGGCCCGGTGCTGGCCGCGCGTCTGCCGGGGGCCGATGCCGTCTATGACTGGGGTGGGGGGCTGATCTGGCTGCGCGTGCCCGAGGGGACGGACCTGCGCGCCGCGCTTGGCGATTTCGGCGGGCACGCGACCTTGGTGCGCGGCGGGGCAGCAACCAAGGCGCGGCTGGGCGTGTTTCATCCTGCCGCCGCGCCCGTCGCCGCACTGGAGGCGGGGCTGCGCGCGCGGTTCGATCCGCGCGGTATTTTCAATCCGGGCCTGATGGCCCCAGAGACAAGCCGTGGGGCAGGAGCCGCCTGATGCAGACGCATTTCACGCCCGAGCAGTTGAGCGATCCGGACACCGAGCGTTCCAACCAGATCTTGCGCGCCTGCGTGCATTGCGGCTTCTGCACGGCGACCTGCCCGACCTATCAGGTGCTGGGCGATGAATTGGACAGCCCGCGGGGCCGCATCTACCTGATCAAGGACATGCTGGAGAACGAGCGGGTTCCCGATGCCAAGACGGTCAAGCATATCGACCGCTGCCTGTCGTGTCTGGCCTGCATGACGACCTGCCCGTCGGGGGTGCATTACATGCATCTGGTCGATCACGCGCGCGCCTATATCAACGATAACTACAAGCGCCCTCTGTCCGACCGGATGCTGCGCTGGCTGTTGGCGCGCATCCTGCCCTATCCGTCACGGTTCCGGCTGGCGTTGCTGGGTGCCAAGCTGGGGCGGCCCTTTGCTCGGCTGATGCCGGATCCCCGTCTGCGGGCCATGCTGGAGATGGCGCCAAAGAATATCCCGCCGGTCAGCCGCAATGATGATCCGCAGACGCACAGTGCGCGCGCGCCGCGCCGCATGCGCGTGGCGCTACTGACGGGCTGCGCGCAAAAGGCGCTGAACACCGATATCAATGACGCCACCATTCGCCTGCTGACGCGGCTGGGCTGCGACGTGGTGGTAGCGCGCGGCGCGGGCTGTTGCGGTGCGCTGGTCCATCACATGGGCAAGACGGACGAGAGCCATGAGGCCGCCGCCCGGAACATCCGCGCTTGGAGCGAGGAGATGGAGAATGGCGGCCTCGATGCCATCGTGATCAATACCTCCGGCTGCGGCACGACGGTCAAGGATTACGGACATATGTTTCGCTCAGGTCCGCTGGCCGAGGATGCCGCGCGCGTGTCGGGCATCGCTATGGATATCTCCGAGCTTCTGATGCAGCTGGACCTGCCCGAAGGCGCCCACAAGGATATGACGGTGGCCTATCACGCCGCCTGCTCGCTTCAGCATGGGCAGCAGATCAAGACCTATCCCAAGGATCTCTTGCGGCGCGTCGGCTTTGACGTGGTCGAGCCTGCCGATAGCCATCTGTGCTGCGGCTCGGCGGGCACCTATAACCTGATGCAGCCCGAAATTTCCAAGCAGCTCAAGGCGCGCAAGGTCGCAACACTTGAGGCGCGCGCGCCCGATGTGATCGCGGCGGGCAACATCGGCTGCATGATGCAGATCGGTGGCGGGACGGATATTCCGATGGTTCACACCGCCGAACTGCTGGATTGGGCGACCGGTGGGCCGATGCCCCCCGCGCTGAAAGACGCCGAGCGCGTGCCCGATTTGCGCAGGGATTTGCAAGGCGCCCAAATTTCGCCCTAAATCGTTGCTAGCCGGACGTGAATAGACACTAGAACCACCGGAGACATCATGCTGCGCATCCTGCTGACCGCCCTGACGCTGGGGCTGATTTCCGGCGCGGCGGCGACGCCCGGACTTGCCCAGCAGACGGTCCTCAAACGGCTGGACACAGGCGATGACGGGCGCGGCTGGGAGGCTGTTGGCCGGTTGGAGCTGGCCGGGCGCGGATTTTGCACCGGGGCGCTGATCGCGCCTGATCTGGTGCTTACAGCGGCGCATTGCCTCTTTGACAGCGATACGGGCGTGCGCCTCGACCATGAAAAGATCGAGTTTCTGGCAGGCTGGCGCAATGGGCGTGCGTCGGCCTATCGCTGGGTCCGCCGGGCCGTCATCCATCCCGACTACATGCAGGAGGGGGAAGTTGCTGCCGAGCGCGTGCGCAATGACGTCGCCCTTCTGGAACTGCGCCATCCGATCCACAATGCGCGCGTGGAACCCTTCGACACCGATGTGCGCCCTCTGAAGGGGCAGCGCGTGGGTGTCGTCAGCTATGCGCGGGGACGCTCGGACGTGCCATCCTTGCAGGAGGTTTGCGAGGTGATCGCGCGCCAAGAGGGCGTTCTGGTGATGTCATGCGATGTCGATTACGGCAGCTCGGGCGCGCCGATCTTTGCCTTTGACGGGGGCGCGCCCCGCGTCGTGTCGGTGGTGTCTGCGATGGCCGAGGTCGATGGCCGAAAAGTGTCGCTGGGCACGCAGCTGCAACTCCCGCTCGAGGTGCTCAAGGCCGAACTGGCCGCGGGCAAGGGCGGGCGCGCTGGCGAGGGGCCATTCATGGCCGGTGTCGGGCAAGTGCGCGATACCGGCGCAAAATTTGCCAAACCATGAGGTGGCGCGCCCTCATCGCGGCCTGCGCCGCGCTGATGGTGCAGGCCGTGCCGGCCGTTGCGGGCAGCGACCTGATCCGGTTGACCGACCGCGAGGATCTGTTTGGCTGGGAGGCGGTTGGCCGTCTGGATCTGGAAGGCCAGGGATATTGCACCGGGGCGCTGATCGCGCCTGATCTGGTGCTGACTGCGGCGCATTGCGTCTATGACGAGGTGGGTCGCTTGATCGCGCCATCGCATATCACGTTCAGCGCCGGACTGCGCGACGGGGAGTTCATATCGCAAAGCGGGATTGCACAGATCGCGGCCCACGTGGGCTATACTCCGGCGCCGCGTCTCACGGGCGAGATGATCCGCTTTGACGCCGCGCTCCTGAAGTTGGCAGAGGCGATTCCGGCGGCGACCGCCAGCCCCTTCGTCATCGCCAGTGCCGAGGCCCAGGCAGGATCGACCGTCAGCGTTGTCAGCTATGGGCAGGGGCGCGATGCAGCCCTGTCGTGGCAGCGCGAATGCGGCGTGACCGCTGCGGGGCGGGGCCTGATGGCGTTCGATTGCGATGTCACTTTCGGCAGTTCGGGTGCGCCCGTCTTTGCGCGGCGCATGGGCCAAAGGCAGCGCATCGTTTCACTGATCTCGGCAGGCGACAGCGAGATGGCCTACGGAATGGAATTGCCGGCACTCGTCGAGGACCTGAAGCGCGCCCTTCGCGCCGCGCCGCCTGCTGCAGGGACCATTCCGCCACGGGCCGAGACAGGCCGGGGCGGCGAGGCCGCTGGTGCAAAATTCGCCAAACCCTGAAGGCTGGGCCACACATCCGGAAGGCAGCGAGCCGCGTTGCGCAGCGCACAAATTGAACGATGCGAGACGCCTGTCCGAGGCCTTGAAACGGCGCTGCCGGTCTCCCAAATATCATGTGCCGGACGCCGCAAGGGTCCGTGCAGACCGCCTGTCCCATTAGGGAAGGCATATCATAATGGTATCGCTCAATGGAGGATGACCCATGCGAAACTTTGATCTGGCCCCGCTTTACCGGGCAACTGTCGGCTTTGACCAGGTTGCGGACATGATGGACCGCGTTCTGACGACGGACGCGGCGCAGTCGACCTATCCCCCCTACAACATCGAAAAGACCGGCGAGGATGCGTGGCGCATTTCGGTGGCTGTCGCGGGCTTTGCCGAGGATGACCTTGCGGTTGAACTGCGCGACGGCGCGCTGATCGTGTCCGCCCGCAAGTCCGATGACGGAACGGAGCGCACCTATCTGCATCGCGGTATCGCCACCCGCGCGTTCGAGCGGCGCTTTCAACTGGCCGATCACGTGCGCGCGCTGAACGCGACCCATGCGGATGGGATGCTGCACATTGATCTGGTGCGCGAGGTGCCAGAAGCGCTGAAGCCCCGCCGCATCGCCATCGAGAGCCGCCGCGACGCCAGCAACGCCAAAGCGGTGAACTGAATTCGATCCGCAGGCGACCGAGCCCACGGGTTGGGGCAGCGCGCAATGTGAACGATGCGCGGGCCGCGCCTTTGGCTGATGTCTCGGAGTAGAGGCGTCGTGCCTTGAAACGCAGAGCGCCCCGCCGGTTATTCGGCGGGGCGCTTCTTTTTTGTCATTCTGAAAACCGCTCAGAAAATTCGGAGAATATTCTCAGACGGCCATGCAGATGTATTTCATCTCGAGGTAGTCTTCGATGCCATGGTGGCTGCCTTCGCGGCCAAGGCCCGACTGCTTGNTCAGACGGCCATGCAGATGTATTTCATCTCGAGGTAGTCTTCGATGCCATGGTGGCTGCCTTCGCGGCCAAGGCCCGACTGCTTGACGCCGCCGAAGGGGGCCACCTCGGTCGAGATGATGCCCGTGTTCACGCCCACGATGCCATACTCCAGCGCCTCGGCCACCTTGTAGACGCGGCTGAGATCCTTGGCGTAGAAATAGCTGGCAAGGCCAAAGATCGTGTCATTGGCCATCGCGATCACGTCATCCACATCGTCGAACTTGAAGAGTGGGGCAAGCGGCCCGAACGTCTCGTCCGTGGCGAACTGCATGTCCTGCGTCGCGCCGGTGATGATGGTGGGGGGCAGGAAGTTGCCCTCGCGCTGCGAAGGCTCGCCGCCGCCCAGAATGACGGTGCCGCCCTTGGCCTTGGCGTCTGCGACATGCTCCTGAACCTTGGCGATGGCATCCTTGTTGATGAGCGGGCCGAGGGCCACGCCCTCTTCCATGCCGTCGCCCATCTTGAGCTTTTCGACGGCAGTCTTCAGCTTCTCGGCGAAGGCGTCATAGACACCGGCCTGCACGTAGATCCGGTTGGCGCAGACGCAGGTCTGGCCGTTGTTGCGGAATTTGCACATGATGGCGCCTTCGACGGCGGCATCCAGATCGGCGTCGTCAAAGACGATGAAGGGTGCGTTGCCGCCAAGCTCCATCGAGCACTTCATGACCTGATCGGCCGCCTGCTTCAGCAGGATGCGGCCCACTTCGGTCGAGCCGGTGAAGGTCAGCTTGCGCACGGCGGGATTCTCGCAGAATTCCTTGCCGACCTCGGACGAGCGCGAGGATGTCACGATGTTGAAGACACCTGCGGGAATGCCTGCACGCTCGGCCAGCACACCCATTGCAGTGGCGCTCAGCGGCGTTTCGGCTGCGGGGCGGCCGACAAAGGCACAGCCTGCTGCCAGTGCCGGTGCGGCCTTGCGCGTGATCATCGCGTTGGGGAAGTTCCACGGCGTGATCGAGGCGGCAACACCAATGGGCTGCTTGATGACGTTGATGCGCTTGTCGCGCTGGTGGCCGGGAATGATCTCGCCGTAGACGCGCTTGGCTTCCTCGCCAAAGAATTCGATGAAGGATGCGCCATAGGCGATCTCGCCCTTGGCCTCTGCCAGCGGCTTGCCCTGTTCGGCGGTCAGGATGGCGCCCAGATCGTCCTGATTCTCCATCATCAGGTCGAACCACTTGCGCAGAACGGCGGCCCGCTCCTTGCCGGTCCACTTGGCCCATTCCTTTTGTGCGGCTTCGGCGGCGGCAATGGCCTCGTTCACCTGAGCGCGGCTGAGGTCTGCAACCTGCGCCACGACATCGCCGCGCGCGGGGTTTATCACGTCGAACGTCTTGTCGCCGCTAACCCATTTTCCGTTCACATAGGCCTTGTCGGCCAAGAGCGTCGGGTCCTTGAGCAGTGATTTGAGATCGGTCTTGCTCATGTCATGCATCCTTTCGGTTTGTTTGGCGCAAGGCAAAGCACCTTGCGCGCGGGTTGTCCAGCCTCAGGGCGATCTATACGTCATAGGCGCCGATTATTGCCCGGGGATCGCGATGGCCATGCGGGACTGCGCAGACGCACGGGCCGGGTTTGGGGCATCTGCGCGTGCACAGAGAGGATCCGGTGCCGCGCATCAAGTGTGGCCAAGGGATCGGTTGCAAAACCTCAAGCAGCCTCGTCTTGAAGGAGCAAAAACCGTGTTCGAGTGGTTCAGCCTGCATCCCCGTGACGCGTGATCCAGCAGGGCAGGGTATCCCCAGCGGCTGGCCGTGCCATCCATACCGCCCTTGCGATGGCCCGCGCAAGGCATGTGGCCGCCGCGTGACCTAGCATCAGCGCCTCACCCGGCCCCCTAAGTGTGCGTGCCCCGGTGCTGGCGGCAAAGACCAGATCGCCGTCCATCGGTGTGTGCGAGGGGATCAGCGCCCGCGCCATGCCGTCATGCGCCGCCGTCGCCAGCCGGGTGCATTGCGATTGATCCAGCATTGCGTCGGTGGCGACAATGGCAATGGTGGTGCTGCCCCCGCCCTGTTTGGTTGGCGGTGCGTGAACATCGCCAAAGTCCCGCGCCGCGCCCAGCCCGCCGAATTCATCCCCCATCTCGAAAGGCGCGGCCCAGAAGTGCGGGCCATTGGCGACGGTCGCTGCGCCCAAAGCGTTGACGGCCACCAGCGCCCCGACGGTATGCCCCGAAGGAAGAACGTAGGAGACCGACCCGAGCCCGCCCTTGAGCGTCGCTGTCAGCGCGCCTGTGCCGGCGCCGATGCTGCCCAGATCGAAATCCGTATCGCAGGCGGCCAGTGCCTCGGCTCCAAGGCGCTTGTAGGGGTTCACCGTCCACGCCTTGTCGCCGCCATTGAGCAGATCAAATAGGATCGCGCACGGCACGATCGGCACGCGCGCGCTGCCCACCGCAAAGCCGCGCCCGGCCTGCGCCAAGGCATCCGCAACACCCGACGCCGCATCGAGGCCAAAGGCCGAGCCGCCCGAGAGGACCAGCGCATCGACCTGTTGCACCATCCGATCGGGCGCCAGCAGATCCGTCTCGCGCGTGCCGGGGGCGCCGCCCATGACATGCACGCCTGCCGTAAAGGGCGCATCGGCGGTCAGGACGGTTGCGCCCGTCTTGATCGCCGCATCGGATGCATTGCCGACCCGCAGACCGGCCACATCGGTGATGAGGTTCAGCGGCCCCGCGCGGCCGCCATGGGGTGCAGTGCAATCATTCATGCAAAACACCTTGCCAGAATCCCCAGGATCGGCAAGATAGCCCTCAGGCTGGAGCGGTGGCGCCGCTCGCCCTAAGGCACACCTTGGGCCAAGGCCATGTATCCCAACAGTCCTGAACGCCGGGACCTTTCTGTAAAGGAAAGGCCGAATATGACTGCACGTCCTGAAATCTATCGTTTCCACAATGGTGAAAAGGCGCTCCTGCCATTCGGGGCCGCCGAATACGAGACGCGCCTGAGGGCGCTGCGCGCGCGCATGGAGGAACTGGGGGTCGAGGTGGCCGTCCTGACCTCGATGCACAACATCGCCTATTACTCGGGCTTCCTCTATTGTGCCTTTGGCCGCCCTTACGGTCTTGTTGTCACCGCCGATGCGGATGTGACCATCTCGGCGGGGATCGACGCAGGTCAGCCGTGGCGCCGCTGTCATGGCGACAACATCACCTATACCGACTGGCAGCGCGACAACTACTGGCGCGCGATCCTGTCGGTCTCGGGCGAGGGCAGGGCCATCGGCTATGAGACAGACCACCTGACATTGCTGCAAAAGTCGAAACTGGACAGCTTCTTGAAGCCGTCCAAGGCCGTTGACATCGCACCGACCACGATGGTGCAGCGTATGCACAAGAGCCGGGCCGAGCGCGATCTGATCCGGCGCTGCTGCAAGGTGGCGGATGTGGGAGGCTACGCGATCCGCGACGCAGTAAAGGTCGGCGCGCGCGAGATCGACGTGGCCATGGCTGGCCGCGACGCGATGGAGCTTGAGATTGCGCGCGCCTTCCCGGATGCGGAATATCGCGACACCTGGGTCTGGTTCCAATCAGGCATCAACACCGACGGCGCGCATAACCCCGTAACCGCGCGCCAGCTTGGGCGCGGGGATATCCTGTCGCTGAACACCTTTCCGATGATCTCGGGTTACTACGTCGCGCTGGAGCGGACCATGTTCGTGGGCGAGGTGGACGCGGCCAGCCTCAAGATCTGGGAGGCGAATGTTGCCGCGCATGAATACGGCATGAGTCTGCTGAGGCCGGACGCGTCCTGCGCCGAGATCACGCATCAGATCAACGACTTCCTCGCCGAGCGCGATCTGCTGCAATATCGTACCTTCGGCTACGGCCACAGCTTTGGCGTTTTGTCGCATTACTATGGCCGCGAGGCGGGGCTGGAGCTGCGCGAGGACGTGGATACGGTGCTAGAGCCCGGCATGGTCATCTCGATGGAACCGATGCTGACATTGGCCGCCGGGCAGCCCGGCGCAGGCGGCTACCGCGAGCATGACGTGCTGATCATCACCGAAGACGGCAGTGAGGACATCACCGGCTACCCCTACGGGCCTGAATTCAACGTGGTCGGGTGAGGGTGGGCGCCGAGGATTCGAGACATGCGGCCTGTGATAGTGACCTGCTCCCCGTTGAGTCCTCGTTTACGAGTTGGCTCTGTTCAGGTTTTGGTCCTCGCTTGACCCTGAGCCTCCACATCCTGTTTCCATGTCGCCCAGATCCGCTTTAGGCTGATTCAGGGGAACAACGCTACGGAGACGGGGCATGGCGGCACTGCTGAAACTGGTGGTCTTTGGCGGGATCATCCTGACAGTGATCTACATCGCACTTTCGATCTACTCGCGCCGGGTCAGGCGGGGCAAGCTGGAGGCCGAATGGCTGGCGGCGGGCAAACCCGGCAGCGAGGACGCGTTCGTCGAGGCCGGGCTGAAAGAATATGACAGCTCGCTGAGGCGAAAACTGATCCTGGGCGTTTACGTTGTGCCTGTGGTCACCGTGTCCGCAATCGTGTATTTCACGAATTTCAACTGAAAGGGGCCGGGATGGTCTATGTAAAATGGGTTTTCTGGGGTGTGTTCTGGACGATCGTCCTCGCCTTCCTGCATTACACCCTGCCGCAGCACGACATCGTGCGCATCACCGATACCTACGAGACGCGCGAGGATTTCGACTATCCGCTTTTCTGGGCCAACCCCCCTGCCACAGACACGCAGGCCCCGACATACCGCGACGTCTTCTTCATCCAGACTTTCCGGGCCGATGACAAGCCGATGATCTACCGCAACGAGGATACTGGCTGGGGCTGGCCGCCCTATTTCAAGTTCGATACGTCAAACTTGCAGGCCGAGGCGTCGGACCTTGTGTCCAAGAAGAATGCCGCGACTGCGCAATGGGTGTCGATCCGCCACTATGGCTGGCGCAACGAATTTCTGTCGATCTACCCCAACGCGATTTCGGCCAAGGCCGTGGCGGGGCCGGATGTGCGCATCATCCCGTGGTTCAACATCATCGTGCTGACGGTGCTGGCCGCCTTCGCATGGGGCATCTGGGCGCGCTGGCGCAAATTTCGCGCGCGCCGGAACAAGGCCCAGTACGACGAGCATACCGACGGCTGGGGCTGAGTAGCATCGCCCCGTAAAATCTGTAGCCCGCGCCGCATCGCCGCGCGGGCGAGAACACCCGTGACATAGGGGATGGTTTTCTGCTTAGCTGCGCTCAGCCGCGTTTTTATTCTTCACAGATGCCGCCGCGCGGAACGGCGTCGTTCGTGCGCCCTGCGGCGCCAGTTATGCAAGGCCGGAACTGCCCCGTGACGCACCGCCAACCTGACCTAGAGCTCAGCCCGCCCGTCTCGGACGAGGTTCGCCGCACGACCTGCTATATGTGTGCCTGCCGCTGCGGCATCGACGTGCATATGAAAACGGGTTCCGATGGCAAGAAACGTGTCGCCTATATCGACGGCAACCGGGATCACCCGGTCAACAAGGGCGTGCTTTGCGCCAAGGGCAGTGCCGGGATCATGCAGCATAATTCGCACGCGCGCCTGCGCGCGCCGCTGCGCCGGGTCGGCCCGCGCGGATCAGGCGAGTTCGTGGAGATCAGCTGGGACGAGGCGCTTTCGCTGGCCACCGACTGGTTGGCACCGCTGCGGGCCGAGGCTCCAGAAAAGCTGGCGTTTTTCACGGGCCGCGATCAATCCCAGTCCTTCACCAGCTACTGGGCGCAGAATTTCGGCACACCGAATTACGCAGCGCATGGCGGCTTTTGCTCGGTCAACATGGCGGCGGCGGGCATCTATACGATGGGAGGCGCATTCTGGGAGTTCGGCAGCCCTGACTGGGAGCATACCAAGCTATTCATGCTCTTTGGCGTGGCCGAGGATCATGACAGCAACCCGATCAAGATGGGTATCGGCCGCATCAAGGCGCGCGGCGTGCGGGTGATCGGCGTCAATCCGATCCGGTCGGGCTATAACGCCGTGGCCGACGATTGGGTCGGCATCACGCCCGGCACCGACGGGCTGTTCATCCTCGCCCTCGTGCATGAGCTGATGAAGGCGGGCCGCATCGATGTCGACTACCTGTCGCGCTATACCAATGCGCCGGTCTTGGTAAACGGCGATCCCAAATCGCCCGAGCATGGCCTCTTTCTGCGCGACGCAGAGGGCAAACCGCAGGTCATCGACCGCAACACCGGCAAACTGGACGCCTTCGATGCCAAGGGTATCCGCCCCGATCTGCACGCCACCCACCGCGCGGCAGGTGTCACGCACCGCCCGGTCATGCACCTGATGGCCGAGCGCTACCTCGATCCGTCATACGCCCCCGAGGCGGTGGCCGAGCGCTGCGGCCTGACCCCGCAGAAGATCAAGGCGATCGCGGCCGAGCTGGCGCGCGTCGCCTTTGACGAGGCATTCACGCTGGACCGGACATGGACCGATTTCCGGGGCGAGACGCACCAGACCATGACGGGACGCCCCGTCAGCTTTCACGCGATGCGCGGTATTTCCGCCCATTCCAACGGGTTTCAGACGTGCCGCGCGTTGCATATCCTGCAAATCCTTCTCGGCACGGTCGAGGTGCCGGGCGGGATGCGGTTCAAACCGCCCTATCCCAAGCCCGCGCACATCCACCCCAAACCGCATAGCAAAAGCGCGCCGGGCACGCCGCTTGACGGCCCGCATCTGGGCTATCCCGCCGGGCCCGATGATCTTTGCCTCAAAGAGGACGGCACGGCTGCCCGCATCGACAAGGCGTTCACCTGGGAAAACCCGCTGAGCGCGCATGGCCTGATGCATATGGTCATATCGAATGCCCATGCGGGTGATCCCTACAAGATCGACACGCTTTTTCTCTACATGGCGAACATGGCGTGGAATTCGTCGATGAACGTGGGCGGCGTCACCCGAATGCTGACGGACACGGACGCCAATGGCGAGTATGTCATCCCGCGCATCATCTATTCGGATGCCTATAGCAGCGAAATGGTGGCCTATGCCGACCTGATCCTGCCCGATACCACCTATCTGGAGCGCTTTGACTGCATCAGCCTGCTCGACCGCCCCATCAGCGAGCCGAACGCCGCCGCCGATGCCATCCGCTGGCCCGTGGTAGAGCCGGACCGCGATGTGCGCGGCTTTCAGTCCGTGCTCTGCGATCTGGGCGCGCGGCTGAATTTGCCGGGTTTCGTGACCCAAGACGGCGGACAGAAATACGCCGATTATGCCGATTACATCATCAATCATCAGCGCAAGCCGGGGATCGGACCGCTGTCGGGCTGGCGCATGGGGGCGAGCGGCCTCACGCATGGCCGCGGCGGCCCGAACGCGGCGCAACTGGACAGCTACATCGAAAATGGTGGCTTCTGCGTCCAGCACATCCCCGAAGAGGCGCATTACTACAAGCCGTGGAACATGGCCTATCAGCATTGGGCCGTCAGCATCGGCATATTCGACGCGCCTCAACCCTACATCTTCGAGCTTTACTCCGAACCGCTGCGCCGCTTCCAACTGGCCGCCGAAGGACATGGCGACCGCCAGCCCCCCGAGGCCCTGCGCGAGCGCATCAAGGAGGCGATGGATCCATTGCCCATCTGGTATGCCGCGCTTGAGGACGGCCATGTCGATGAGGCCCAATACCCCCTCCATGCGCTGACACAGCGCCCGATGGCGATGTATCACTCTTGGGGCTCGCAAAACGCATGGCTCAGGCAGATCCACGGGCACAACCCCCTCTACCTGCCGACGCGCCTCTTCGAGCAGCATGGCTTTGCCGATGGCGATTGGGCGCGCGTCACCTCGGCCCACGGCGAGATCACCGTTCCGGTCGCCCATATGGCCGCGCTCAACCCCCATACCGTCTGGACGTGGAATGCCATCGGCAAGCGCAAAGGCGCCTGGGCATTGCGCGATGGCGCGCCCGAGACGACCAAGGGGTTCCTCTTGAACCACCTCATTCATGAGCTGCTCCCGCCCAAGGGCGACGGCTTGCGCTGGTCCAACTCCGATCCGGTGACAGGACAAGCCGCCTGGTTCGACCTGCGGGTCAGGATCGAAAAGGTGCCCGCCCCGGCGGAGGCGCAGCCCACGATGCCGCGCATCACGTCGCCCATCGGGCAGGGGCCGGAAAAACTGGCATGGAAGGTAGGAAAATGAGCGGACCGCAGCGTACCCTTTTGATCATTCTCGCTTTCGTCGCGCTCATCCTTGGCTCGTTCATCTGGTTCATCGCCACATGGGATGCCAGCGAACGCGCGCCTGCGGCCACCCTCAGCGCCCCGCTTCTTCTTGCGGAAAGTATCCCGGGGTCCGGGGCAGCGCCCCGGTCCGCCATTCCCCAAGCCGCACAAGTGAGGCTCTGATGACCGCCCTCCCGCAAAAGACCGAGCGGAAGCTGGGCCTTGTCATCGACCTCGACACATGCGTCGGCTGCCATGCCTGCGTCATTTCCTGCAAGGGCTGGAACACCGAAAACTATGGCGCCCCCCTCAGCGATCAGCGCCCCTATGGCGCGGATCCGTCAGGCACCTTTCTCAACCGCGTCCACAGCTACGAGGTGCAACCACTGGCGACCTCGACCGCACCGCAGCCTGAGGCGCAACTGGTCCATTTTCCCAAATCCTGCCTTCACTGCGAGGATGCGCCCTGCGTCACCGTCTGCCCGACCGGCGCCAGCTACAAGCGCGTCGAGGACGGCATTGTCCTCGTCAACGAGAGCGACTGCATCGGCTGCGGCCTCTGCGCCTGGGCCTGCCCCTACGGCGCGCGCGAGATGGACGCAGAGGAAGGCGTGATGAAAAAATGCACTCTTTGCGTCGATCGCATATACAACGAAAATCTCCCCGAGGAGGACCGCGTACCCGCCTGCGTGCGCACCTGCCCGGCCGGGGCGCGGCATTTTGGCGATCTGGCCGACCCCGACAGCCACGTGAGCCAGCTTACGGCGCAGCGGGGCGGCTTTGATCTGATGCCCGAGCAGGGAACGAAGCCGGTCAACAAGTATCTGCCTCCGCGCGCCCGAGATCAGTTGGACACGGCGCCGCAGGTAGACATCCTCGCCCCCTTCCTCGATACACCGGTGTCAGAGCCCGCGGGTTTTATCGCCTGGCTCGACCGCGCTCTTTCCAAGGTCTGACATGCATCCCGCCCCGTCCGTCATCATCTTTACCACGCTTTCAGGGCTGGGCTTCGGCCTGCTTTTCTGGCTGGGTGCGGGCCTTATCACGCCGACAGGCTGGGTCGCCTTTGCCTTCTTTGCAATCGGCTATCTTCTGGCCGTTGGCGGGCTTGCGGCCTCCACCTTTCATCTCGGCCACCCCGAGCGTGCCCTCAAGGCGTTCACCCAATGGCGCACCAGCTGGCTCAGCCGCGAGGGATGCGCGGCGGTGGCGGCCCTGATCGTCATGGCGCTCTATGGCGCGGGCCTCGTCTTTTTCGATCAGTGGTGGGCGCCGCTGGGCTGGCTTGGCGCGGCGCTGTCGCTTGGCGTGACCTTCACAACCGCGATGATCTACGCCCAGATGAAGACCGTGCCGCGCTGGCGCACATGGCTGACGCCGGCACTGTTTCTAACGGTCTCCCTTGCTGGAGGCGCGCTTCTGGCGGGCCAGGTGACGCTCGCCATCGTCCTTCTGCCCATTGCGGCACTCGTCCAGATTGCCTGGTGGGTGCGCGGCGACGGTGCGTTCGCGCGCGCGGGCACCGATCTCAAGACCGCCACCGGCCTTGGCCCCATCGGAACCCCACGCGCCTTCGAGCCGCCCCATACGGGGACCAACTACCTATTGCGCGAGTTTGTCCATGTTGTTGGCCGCCGCCATGCGCAAAAGCTGCGGATGATCGCCTTCATTCTGGGGTATGTCCTGCCTGTCATGCTGCTCGGCCTGCCCGGCGGGCACCTGACAGGGGGGCTGGCCGTGCTCAGCCATATCATTGGGATCGCCACCTCGCGCTGGCTCTTTTTCGCGGAGGCCGAGCATGTCGTCGGTCTCTACTACGGCAAACGTCGGGCCTGACGCCCTCGGTTCATCTTGGCAAAAATACTCATCCGTGCCTGATCACACCGCAGATCATATCTATTTCGCGCCTCGTCTTGCGGTGGTGCGTGCGCACCCTCACTTGCAGTCGCAGTGCAAAAGCTAACCCAAGGATCCCCCTACATGGACTATCTCTACGTCGCCCTCGGGCTGATCGGTCTCTTTTTCGGCGGTGACGCGCTGGTGCGGGGGGCGGTCGGATTCGCGCGGCGCATGGCGATCTCGCCGCTTCTGATCGGCTTGACCGTAGTTGGCTTCGGCACCTCGACGCCCGAGCTTCTGGTTTCGGTCGATGCCGCCTTGGGCGGGGTGCCGGACGTCGCGCTGGGCAACGTCATCGGATCGAACATCGCCAACGTGCTGCTGATCGTGGGGGCGACGGCCCTGATCTGGCCGATCACCGTGGCGGGGGCGACGCTGCGGCGCGACACGGGTGTCATGGTTGCCGCATCCCTTGCCCTTGCGGCCATCTTTGCGCTGGGCGATGTGGGGCGGCTGGCTGGTGCGGTCCTGATCGCGGCGCTCGCGGGCTATCTCGTCTGGGCCTATGTGCAGCCCGGCGATGCCGCGCCTGACGAGGCGGATCTGCCACCGCCCATGCCCGTGCTGCGCGCGCTCTTGTGGCTGGCGGGCGGCCTTGTCGCGCTGCTCTTTGGGGCGCAATTTCTGGTCGATGGGGCCGTTGCCATCGCGCGGGACGCGGGCCTGTCGGAGGCGTTCATCGGGCTGACCATCGTCGCGGTCGGCACCTCGCTGCCCGAACTTGCGACTTCGGTCGTTGCCGCCTTTCGGCGCCAGTCGGCCATCGCCATCGGCAATGTCGTCGGATCGAACATCTTCAACATCCTCGGGATTCTCGGCGTCACCGCCGTCATCACGCCGATCCCGGTAGCGCCCCGCTTTGTGGGGTTCGACGTTCCGGTGATGATCGCCGCGTCGCTGCTGCTGACCGCGCTCTTGCTGATGCGCGCCAAGATCGGGCGTGTCATCGGCGCGCTGATGCTGGCGGGATATGCAGGCTACATCGTGCTTGCGCAGGGCTGACGCCTGCGCAGCTAGATCAATGAGAAAAAGCGCCCATGAAAAAAGGCCCCGCAGTTTCCTGCGGGGCCTTTCCGATTTCAAACTGCGCCGGTGGGTCAGTCTTTGTCCGACTTCAGCGCCGCGCCAAGGATATCGCCCAGCGACGCACCCGAGTCCGAGGAGCCGTACTGTTCCACGGCCTCTTTCTCTTCCGCGATCTCGCGCGCCTTGATCGACAGGCCCAGACGGTGCGATTTGCTGTCCACGTTGGTCACGCGCACATCGACCTTGTCACCGACCGAGAAACGGTCAGGGCGCTGCTCGGCACGGTCACGCGACAAGTCGGAGCGGCGAATGAAGGACTTCATGCCCTCATATTCCACTTCGATGCCGCCATCCTCGATCGAGGTCACGGTGACCGTGATGATCGAGCCGCGCTTCACGCCGCCAACTGCTTCGGCAAACTTGTCGCCGCCGAGGTTCTTGATCGAAAGCGAAATGCGCTCCTTGTCGGTGTCGACTTCGGAGACGACCGCTTGCACGACATCGCCCTTGCGGTAGTTCTGGATCGCGTCCTCGCCACGTTCGTCCCAGCTGATGTCGCTGAGGTGAACCATGCCGTCGATGTCGCCTTCGAGACCAATGAACAGACCGAATTCGGTGATGTTCTTGACTTCACCCTCGACCTCGGTGCCCTCGGGGTGCGTTTCTGCAAACACTTCCCACGGGTTGCGCATGGTCTGCTTGAGACCAAGGCTGACGCGGCGCTTGGCCTGGTCGATTTCCAGCACCATGACTTCGACTTCCTGCGAGGTCGAGACGATCTTGCCGGGATGCACGTTCTTCTTGGTCCAGGACATCTCGCTGACGTGGACAAGGCCCTCGACGCCCGGCTCCAGTTCGACGAATGCGCCGTAATCGGTGATGTTCGTGACGCGGCCGGTGTGGTTGGATTCCAGCGGATACTTGGCGGCGACCATGTCCCACGGATCTTCCTGCAACTGCTTCATGCCAAGGGAAATGCGGTGCGTTTCCTTGTTGATCTTGATCACCTGCACCTTGACGGTCTCGCCGATGGCGAGGATCTCGGAGGGGTGGTTGACGCGGCGCCATGCCATGTCGGTGACGTGCAGCAGGCCGTCCACACCGCCCAGATCGACGAATGCGCCGTACTCGGTGATGTTCTTGACGACGCCGTCGACATTGTCACCCTCGGTCAGCTTGCCGATGACTTCGGCGCGCTGCTCGGCGCGGCTCTCTTCGAGGATCGCACGGCGCGAGACCACGATATTGCCACGGCGGCGGTCCATCTTGAGGATCTGGAACGGCTGCTTGAGGCCCATCAGCGGGCCGGCATCGCGCACGGGGCGCACATCGACCTGCGAGCCGGGCAGGAACGCCACGGCACCGCCGAGATCGACGGTAAAGCCGCCCTTGACGCGGCCAAAGATGGCGCCTTCGACGCGCTCTTCTGCTGCATATGCCTTCTCGAGGCGATCCCATGCTTCTTCACGGCGGGCCATTTCGCGGCTGATGACAGCTTCGCCACGCGCGTTTTCAGCCGAGCGCAAGAACACTTCGACTTCATCGCCGACATTGATGTTCGGCTGCTCACCGGGATCTGCGAATTCTTTCAGATCGACGCGGCCTTCCATCTTGTAGCCAACGTCGATGATGGCCTGGCCCGCTTCTACAGCGATAACCTTGCCCTTGACGACTGTGCCCTCTTCGGGCGTGTCCATTTCGAAGCTTTCGTTCAGGAGGGCTTCGAACGCCTCCATAGATGTATCTTGAGCCATGTGGTCTCGGGATCCTTTTTACGGTTTTTTCGGGCCGTGCGGTTGTCTCCGCCGGTCTTGGGGTTTCGTTGGTCAGGCGTCTTGCAAACACGAATAAGAGCCGGATACACTCCGGCCCCTACTGGTAGGTCCATGAATACGGTCGGCCACTACAGACCCGCGTTCCTTTATAACGATGCGCCCGTGAGATCAAGGGAAACTGGGGGATTTAGGAGAACCGGGGATCTAGGGAAACTGTCCTGCGGTCGATTCTTTCGAATTGGGCGCTTACTGACCCCGGCATGTCGCCAAAACTTCACGTTTGGCGCTGCTACTTGTGAAATCACCTTGGATGGCTTACCGAATCGCTCCCCGGCTGTTGGGCTGGTCGCCGATAGTGGCCCGCAGCCCCCTTCGGAAGGGGCGCCGGTCTGCTTTGCCAATGCGTCTCAGATCGCCCTGCCAAGCGCGCCCTCATTTCTTCATGCGCGCCTCGGTAAGCTCGATGGCGCGGCGCACCGCCTCTTCGATGGTCAGTTTCGATGTGTCCAACAAAAGAGCGTCATCGGCAGGCTTTAGCGGTGCTGCGGCGCGCGCGCTGTCGCGGGCGTCGCGCTGGCGCAGATCGGCCAGCACGCTCTCATAGGTGACGTCGTGGCCCGTGCTGCTCAGCTCGGCCAGGCGGCGCGCCGCGCGAACCTCGTCGGAGGCGGTCACATAGAGCTTTACGTCCGCTTCGGGGCAGATGACGGTGCCGATGTCGCGCCCGTCCAGGACGGCGCCGCCCGAGCGCGCGGCAAAGGCGCGCTGAAAGTCGATCAGCGCCTGACGCACTTCGGGCAGGGCGGCGACGCGGCTTGCGGCTTGCCCGACCTCGGGGGTGCGCAGGTCCGGTGCCTTGAGGTCTTCGGGCTTGAGGTTCAGCGCGGCTTCAACGGCGCCCGCGCCGTCCAGCATTCGCCGCCCTGTGGCGCGATAGAGCAGCCCGGTATCGAGATGGGCGTAGCCGAAATGCGCGGCAAGCTGCCGCCCCACGGTGCCCTTGCCCGCCGCTGCCGGACCGTCGATCGCGATCGTGAATGCCATGCCAGCGTGCCCTTTGCAGTTTCGTTTCCAGAGGCGGCCCCCCGCGCACTCGGTAGTGCAAAGACGGTGGTGCCTCAAGCAAGGCGCGGGCGAAAATTGCCATGGGGCGCGACTCGGCTCGCCTCAGATGGGTATTTTTACCAGGAAAAGCCAATAGGGCGCGCGGAAATGTGAGAGGCGTCGATCAGTCGCCGTCAATCGGCAGGTTCAGCGTGACCACGAGGCCGCCCGGCTGCCAGTCGAAATGCAAAGCGCCATTGGAGGCAGTGATCAGTTTGCTCACGATGTCGGCGCCGCTTTCCTTGCTGGGCGGGGTGACGGGGGGGCCGCCAAGCTCGCGCCAGGTCATGTCGAATTTATTGTCCTCGCTCAGCGTCCAAGACAGTTCGATGCGGCCCGTGTCGCAGCCGAGGCTGCCGTGCTTGACCGAGTTGGTGGCCAGCTCGTGCAGGAGTAGGGTCAGCGACGTGACAACGTCGCCGGTCAGATCCACATCGGGGCCGTCGAACTTGACCTGCCGTTCGCCGAGGGGCGCATAGGCCAGAAGGAGAGTGCGGGCGAGATGTTCGAACTTCAGTTCGCGGGGACGCTCACTGGTGAGGGTGTCGAAATGTGTCTGGCCCAGGGTGACGAGGCGTTCGATCACCTTTTCGCTGTATTGCTCCGGGTCGGTTTCGTCGCGGCCCGTCATCTTGATCACGACGCTCATCACGTTGACGATGTTCTTCAGACGGTGCAGCAGCTCGGACGTGCGCAACTCAGCCGTCTGGCGTTCCTTGGCACGATTGACCGAGATATCAAGCTGCGAGCCGAAGCGGAAAATCAGTTGATCGTCTTGGTCAAAGATCGGGCCGATTTGCAGGGCGTTGATGAATTTCTCGCCGTTCTTTCGATAATTCACGATCTCGACCATCGTCACTTCGCGGCTGGTCATCGCAGCGCGAATTTCTTCGACGCTTTCGGGAGTTGTTTCAGGACCCTGCAGGAACCGGCAGTTTCGACCGATGATTTCGGCCTCTTCATAGCCTGTCAGGTCGCAAAAGGCCCGGTTGGCAAAGACGATGGGCTCGTCTGGCTTGCTCGGATCGCTGATGCAAAGGGGCAGGCGGCTGTGCCTGATCGCATGTGCGAATATGTCGTTTTCGCGGATCGTCTCGGGCGAGAGACTGATGGCGTCCTTGAGATCGAGAGACATGTCTACCGTGCCGAGTCAGTTACTAAGTCCGGCTTTATATGACCATCCAGCTTGGCAGGGCAAGTATCGTGCGCTGTTTGTTCTCGCATTTTCGCCACATTTGCGCCCATTCGGCACTCACTATCCCGACGCGCGGGTCAACGCCTGTTCGATATCGTCGATCAGATCCTGCGGATCCTCGATGCCGATGGAAAGGCGCAGCAGATTGTGATGTACGTCAAAGCCGGGGCCAGAAACGGTCTTGCGGTGTTCGATCAGGCTTTCGACGCCGCCGAGAGATGTGGCCGGATAGAAGAGGCGACAGTGGCGCGCGGTGTCGATCGCCGTCTGTTCATCGCCCTTGGTGATGATCGAAAGCATACCGCCAAAAAGGCCGCCTGTCTGGCGCAGCGCGACAGCGTGGCCGGGATGGGCGGGCAGGCCGGGGTAGAGCACCGATTGCAGCAGGGGATGCCCGTCGAAATGCCGGGCGATGGCGGTCGCGCTGGCGGTCTGACGCTCGATCCGAAGCATGAGAGTGCGCATGCCGCGGATCAGCAGCCATGCATCAAAGCTGTGCAGGATGGTGCCGTGCAGCATGCGCACAGAAGCGATTTCGTCCCACATCGCGTCCGGGTCGCGCACGGCAAGCGATCCGGCGGTGACATCGGAATGCCCGCCCAGATATTTGGTGGCCGAATGAAACGAGATATCGGCGCCCAGATCAAGCGCGCGGCATCCCGGCGGGGGCGTCGCGGTGCAATCGGTGACGAGGCGCGCGCCTGCGGCATGGGCGATCTCGGCGGCGGCGGCGATGTCGGTGACGGTCCAATCCGGATTGCTGGGCGTTTCGACCCAGACAAGGGCAGTGACGCCGGGGCGCATGACGGCGCGCATCGCATCCAGGTCGCCCACGGGGTGAAAATCGACGATGAGGCGCCCGGTGCCATGATGCTTGCGCAGCTGATGAAGGACGCCGTGATACATGACGCTGGGGGCCACCACATGCGCGCCCATCGGCAATGCCTCGAGCACGGCATTGGCCGCCGACATGCCCGAGGCAAAGAGAAGCGTGGAGGCCGCGCCCTCGATATCGGTGATGACGGCCTCGGCCAGTTGGGTCGTCTCGTTGCCATCGCGGCGATAGATATAGGGCTGTCGGGGGGCGTAATCGGGCCCTCGCGCATAGGTGGAAGAGGGCTGGATTGACGGGGTGACGGCGCCGGTGCGCTCCTCTACGTGGTGGAGGGCCTGCGCAAGGCGGGTGGCGGGCGACAGGGGCGTGTTGCGGCGGTCATGGCTCATGATCGGGTCTTTGCGGCAATGCCGGGCGGGACGCCTTCGGCGAGAGTATCGTTAAGTAAAAAGGTAATGTTTTTCAATGATATATTTCTGAATCTCGGTTTTAAGCCACTTTGTTTTAACTACGTTTCGATGCTCGCTGTCAATTGGACGCGTTGGTCTAACGTCACCGAGCTATTGAGGTTGATGTTGGCGCATCCCGCGTCTCTGGTGTCAACGGCGGAGTAAAATTCGCCCAACGTGCGGTGTATGATGAGCATACTGCACCCCTCATAAATGTCTGGTTTGCCGTGCATCCATATGGGAAGTGCGGACTCCCAGTTTTCCTGCCGCCCAGGTTTTTATCTGTGCGACCTGAGCCTTGAAGTGCAAGGGGCTTTTCCAACCCGAGGCTCAGTTTCCCATAAATAAAGCGCCATGCTTTGAAACTATCCGGCGCTTTCTTTCGTGACTGGGGCTTAGAGCACGCGCACTTTGGTGCGTGCCGCCACAAAATCGAAAGGTAAGACGATGAAAACACCTGCTCTTGTGACGTCCCTGATCGCGCTCGCTGCCACCCCGGCGCTTGCGAAAGAAAATGGTCCCTTCTCGTTCCGTGTGGGTAGTCGGGCGCACCGGTGCTTGAGCCGCTCCCATATTTCGTGCCTTCGGTAGGCGCGTCCGACGCGGAGACCTCAGCCATCGC
>NZ_JBAPKZ010000018.1:0-83383 GCF_037083805.1 Roseovarius sp. D0-M9
GCGCGGCTTCGACTTGGGCAAGGTCGATCTCTGTTGACCACAATCCGTCCGCGAGGACGATCTCGATGTCGATGCTCTCACCCAACGTGCGGCGCAGCATATCCTCCATACCGGTAATCACGGCATTTAGGTCGATCACCTGAGGCTGAAGCGCCTGCTTGCGCGAAAACGCAAGAAGCCGATTGGTAAGATCGGCACCACGATCCGCCGCCATGGCGGTGATGTCGGCATAATACCGCAACGGATCACCCTCATCGAGATTGCTTTGAATCAGCTCTGTATTGCCAATGATGATTGTCAGCAGATTGTTGAAATCATGGGCCACGCCGCCAGTCAGTTGCCCGACGGCTTCCAGTTTCTGTGATTGCCGCAGCCGCTCCTCCATTTGCAGCTGGTCGGAAATATCGGACATGCTGCCAAGAACCCGGACGGCACGCCCTTCGCCATCGCGGATCGCAAAAGCACGATCCTCTACATCAGCCCAACTTCCGTCGGCCCGGCGGAAACGATAACGGTCGTGAACTGCGTCGATTTCTCCCTCCAGAAGCTTATCTGTTGTTTCATTGATCCGCTTTTCATCGTCGGGATGCAGGTTCTCACGCCAGACGGCCAGAAACGTGTCTTCGGGATCGGGATGATGTCCGAATTGCCGCGCCATCCCGCCGCTCCACCAAAAACTACCTTCGGCGATATTCCAATCCCAAACCGTGTTCCCCGAAGCTTCCGCGATCAGGCGAAACCGCGTTTCGGAGAGGCGCAATGCCTCCTCGGCGCGACGCCGATCGGTGACATCGCGCTGGACCGCAACGAAATGCGTTGCCGCCCCCGCGTCGTTCGTGATGGGCACGATGTCGAGCTCCAGCCAGTATTCCCGACCGTCTTTCGTATAGTTGATGAGTTCTGCTCGCACCGGCGACTGCGTTGCCATTGCCGTCCTGATGCGTTCCAATTCGGAGCGCTGCGTTCTTGGACCTTGGAGGATGCGCGGTGTCTGACCGATTGCCTCCTTGCGGGTATAGCCAGTGATGCGTTCGAAGGCATCGTTGACATAAACGATCGTGGAGTTGCCGGGCGCGTCCGCCGTCCCCGCTTTCGTGATGATGACGATATCGTTGATCTGCGCGACGGCAGCTTCCAGCAGCCGCAACTTTACGGTCTGCCTTCGCTCTTCGGTGATGTCAGAGAAGTAGACGGCAAGTCCGTTGGGAGTCGGATGCGCACTGACGCGGAAGGTGCGGCCAAGCGGACGATAGAGCTGTTCGATGCGCACGGTCTCGCCAGTGCTGAAGGCGCGTGAATATTCGGTTTCGAACACGCTGCCCGAAATCTCGGGAAACTCATCAATGATACGGCGTCCCATCAGCTCTTCTTGCGTGCGCTCCAGCAAGGACGCGGCCCTGCTGTTGAGGTAGGTAAACCGCCAATCGTTGTCCAGCATGTAGAATGCGTCGCCGATACTCTCCAGCGTCTCGGCAAGGCGCGTGGTTAGCTCGTCCGCTTTTCGCTGGGCGGCCGTCAGTTCTGTGACGTCCTGCATCGCGCCCTGCACGGCGATGATCTTGCCGCTATCATCCGTAACCGGAACCGCCATCGAGCGAACCCGAACCCGGTTTCCCTTGGCCGTGATCAGGTCGCGAACAGTGTCGAAAGGTTTTCCGTCTCTGGCGCAGTCTTCGAAATCCTTGACGGCTGCTTCGCGCTCTTCCGGCGCGAAATAGCCGAATCCGTCACCGACAGTCGGCGGCGTGCCGGGTGGCAGTTCGTGGATCGCTGCGACGCCATCCGTCCAGGATACCTTGTGCCCCTCCAACGTCACCCGCCAACCGCCCAGCTTGACCGCGCGCCCGGCAATCTGAAGTAACCTTTCGGACTCTTCCGCCCGGTTGCGCACCGTCACAAGCTCGGACACGTCCTGAAACGATCCGTGAAGAGCGATGATCTTGCCGGTTTCGTCCCGCTCTGCTTCGCCGGTCACACGAACCGATAGCCTGCGCCCTATGGCGGTATTGATCTGGAATGTCTCATCGAACGGTTTTCCATCGTCACGGCAGATCTGGGCCAGATGCGCAATCCGAGGTCTGTGTTCGGGTATGTAATAGTTGATTCCCTCCGCGAGCGAGGGCGAAAATCCGTCTGGTTCGTCGTGGATGCGGGCCGTCTGGGGCGACCACTCCAGCCGGTCAGCCTGCACATCATAGTGCCAGGCGCCGAACTTGGCCGATGTGCCCGCGATTTCCAGCATCCTGTTCGCATGTGCCAGAGCGTTCGCCGCCTCGACGCTTTGGGTGACGTCCTGCACCACACCGCGCAGCACGGGCGCGTCGGCAGGGCCGCCTATCTCCGCCACGCCGTGGACATGAACGACGCGCCCGTCAGGATGAAGGGCCGCGTGAGCAAAGGAAAAAAACGTATCCCCAGAGGCCATGAATTCATCGACACTGGCGCGCAAGGCCGCGCGATCATCGGGATGAACCAGCGCGAAGTAATCCTCGAAACTGTGCCCGAACTGATCGGCAGTGGTGCCATACATGCAATAGACATTATCCGACCATTTCAGCCGGTCTTCGGCAATCGCATAATCCCAGGTTCCGGTGCCAAGCAGCCGCTGCGTGATCCGTAGCCTCGTGGCAAGCTCGGAGAGGTGCAGATTATCAGATTTCAATGCGCGCGTGTGCGCAACAAGGTCAATCTTCGCCGGTTCCAACCTTAGGCCATCCTCGACGGCGTGATCGCCTCCAACCGCGTCGATTGCGTCGGTCACGTCCTGCATCCGAAGAATAAGGTGAAGGAGGCGGTCGTCGGGGCCAGTCACCGGCGTGCAGGATACGGCCCAATAGCGCTCTTCGCCGCCGGGCAACAGAAAGCTCTGAAATTCGAGCAGATCGGGTGCGCCCGTGGCAATGACACGGTCAAATGAACCGCGCAGCTTCGCGTACTCAGTGTCGTCTGGCTGGTCTGGCAGCGCGTCGAAAAGACCATGACCCACAACATTCTGGCGCTGGAGCTTTACCGCCGCAAGATAGGCGTC
This sequence comes from Roseovarius sp. D0-M9, assembly GCF_037083805.1. Lineage (NCBI taxonomy): Bacteria > Pseudomonadati > Pseudomonadota > Alphaproteobacteria > Rhodobacterales > Roseobacteraceae > Roseovarius > Roseovarius sp. D0-M9. Next base: position 3,029 of record NZ_JBAPKZ010000018.1, read on the forward strand.
GCTGACGGCGACGACGTCAAAACTGGTCGGTGAAAACACGAGGAACATGCCCGGCACCGAGTCGAACATGATCTGAAACTGCCGAACCAGCCTATCGCTTGATTGGCGTGCCACCTCTTCGCGCGCGCGCGCGTGCTGCGCCGCCTGCTCGGCGATCACGAAACGCGAAACATCCCGCGCGACGATCAGTTCGGCGCATTGACCGTGGTGGTCGATCGTGTGGCCGGTGATGTCGACGTAGATCACCGCGCCAGATTTCAGCTGGTGCCTCCAGACGCCTGCCTCGTCCCGGCCTTCCGTGACCGACGTGACATTTGCATGCAGGGCCCGCAGATCCTCATCCGGGCGAATATCCGCGATGGTCATCGCAAGAAATTCCTCGCGCGAGTATCCGTATTTGGCGATAGCAGCGTCGTTGACAGCCAGAAATCGGAGCGTGTCCAGTGCGTAGACCCACATCGGATCCGGATGATGCACAAAGAAGCTGTCGGTGACTATGTTCAACCTGAAGCCTCTCGTCGTTCAATTTCTCCGAAGCGGTAGGATCGTCATGTAATTGAACAGGAAAATTACATCACGCACATTGATATCCAGATCAAACCTTACACTGACCGCATTCGGACGTTTTTTCAAGTTTGAAGGCGGATGGCCGAGGAATCGTTCCATGAAGCCCGGTTGATCGTGCGCGCACTGGTCTGTCATTCTCTGGTGCATGCCTGTGTGCCGGAACACGCTTGGCCGCGGCGGCGGCGTCGGTTTCGCCGGCCTTAAACAGCCAGCCGAACGCCCCCGATCGTTTCAAGACTATGCTTCGGCCCGACAGAGTTCGGGGCCGCTGCGAAACTCCTCCACGAGGAAATCGACGAACACCCTGATCCTGGGCGCGAGGTTGCGCTTGTCAGCGAAGAGCACCGCGATTTCAGCGTTCTGCTGGGAATAGTCAGGCAGCACGCGGATCAGTTCTGCTGATTGCAGCTTGGCTGCGACCAGATAGGACGGCAGCCGCGCAATTCCGAGGCCTGCAAGCGTCGCATGAAAGACCACGTCGGTGCTGTTGCCCTCGAAGTTGCCTTTTGCCTCGAAAATCGCGCTGTCGGCATCACTGTGCCAGATCCACTCGTTGCGCTCATGACTTCCTGCGATCCGCAGGCAGTTGTGCTGCGCCAGATCCGCAAAGCTCTTTGGCTGGCCCGCGTGCTGCAAGTAAGCGGGCGCAGCGCAGAGAATCCTGTGGCTTTGCATCAGCTTGCGGACCACGATGTCGGGCATCTTGCGCTGCTCGGCAAAGCAGATGGCCGCGTCGAAGCTTTCCGCTTCGATGTCGATACCCCGGTCGGTCAGGTCCAGCTCTACGCTGACATCTGGGTAAGCCTTGAGGAACTTGGGTAGCACCGGCACCAGCTGCGACTTTCCGAAGGCCACGCTGGACGCGATTTTCAGCTTGCCACGCGGGGATCCGTCGAGGCTCTGAATATGTGCCTCGGCATCGGCAAACTTCTCGGCCAGCGCTTTGCACTTGGCGTAGAATTCATGGCCTTCAGGGGTCGGAATCACCCCCTTTTGGGTGCGGTTCAGCAACCGCTGGCGAACCTGATCCTCCAGCAGCCCGACCTGTTTGCTGACCGCCGAGGGCGTCTGGCCCTCAGCGCGCGCGGCGGCGGATATGCTGCCGCGCTCGACGACCTTAACAAAGAGCAGCATCTGGGACGAAATATCCATCCGTGCGGGCCTCCTGTTCCATTCTGTCATAGCGGCTATGCGGACTTGGTGAGTTGTGAGCGCAACCAAAGCCCCCTACCTCTGCAGTGCAGCATAAATTCCGCGCTGCAGCAATCACCGGAGAGTAATCATGAAAGATACCCAATCACTTCAACAACTCGGCGGCGATTTTCTAGGCACACGCATGGTTTTTCAGCAATGCGTGGGCAGTATCCGGGCGGCCATCGGCCGCCGCAGACTTTATTACAAGACAATGAGAGAGCTCTCGGCCCTGCCGGATCGAGACCTCTCAGAGCTAGGAATTCCCCGCAGCCACATCACGCGCCTTGCATGGGAGACAGCATATGGCAGTTAGCATCAAACAGGTCGCACTCGACGTGCGCCGCTTCACCTTAAACGACGTTCACCTGTTCAACTGGACAGCGCCGGTCGGTGCCGCACTCATGCGCTCCGGAGCGGGCACGGTGCGCATGAGTGCGGCGCTGATGCACTCGGTGCAGGTCAGCCGTGTAGAGAAAATCCTCCACGAGATGAACGACCATCAGCTGGACGCGATCGGCATCAAGCGCTCTGACATCAACGCCTACGCCAAGAGCCTGATGACGGAGAAATCCGGCGAAAGCTGAAGACCGCGCAANGCGATCGGCATCAAGCGCTCTGACATCAACGCCTACGCCAAGAGCCTGATGACGGAGAAATCCGGCGAAAGCTGAAGACCGCGCAAGCGCTGAATATTCTGACTGATTGCGCCTCCGCGCAACGGTCGTCCCGAGAAAGTGCTGGTTCTTACTCCTCCCGGAACCAACCAGCACGAGCGGCACAGTCCTGCCTTCCTTGGCTGACTGCCGCAGGGGCCGGCATCCTCACCTCCTCCCGAGGATGCTGGCCCAACCTTCCCCACGCATAAGACGGGCCCACTGAGCGGCCTTATCGATCGCGCTTTTCTGGCCCGCCTTATCCGATGTCATCCGAATTGGGGCGCGCAAGCTGATCAGGCACTTGGTGAAGGCAGAGCTGCCCGCGCCGATGGCCGCTGGCATTGGTGACGCGATGAAGAAGGCGCAGGGATGCCAGTAATTGTTTCTGGCGTCGCAAGCACATGCGGTGGCATGGGAACCGGCGCCGCGCCGAGGTGGTTTGATAGACGAGTGAGGCTTGGACCAAGCTCGATCAAACGGAGAAGACATATGACATACGTCGATGCATTGTTGTCCGGTCAGGAGGGGCCTCGCCCCGGAAACCCGGGCGAGCCAAATCCCGGCCCCGCAAACCCCGGGCGTCCCGAGCCGGGAAAGCCGCCCTCGGAAGTGCCGCAGGACCTGCCGCCTGAGGATGTGCCCGAACCGCCTTCGGAATTACCGCCCGACCTGCCGAACGAGGTGCCCCCCGGGGGACCGAATGAAGCGCCACCCGGCACGCCGAACGAAGTGCCGACGCGCTGAAGCGCTCCACCAAAACTCTGAATCACAGCTTTGTCGAAGCGCAGTGCGTGACATGGAACGATGCGCGCGCTGCGCTTATCGCAGGGTGCGCAAAAGCTCTTGCGAAGGCTCTCCCGTGGCGGGCAATCCCTGACTGCGCTGGTAGGCGCTGATGGCGCTGCGGGTGTTGGGGCCCACGACCCCGTCGGTGCCGCCCGTGTCAAAGCCGCGTGCCGTCAGCCGCGTCTGAAGCGTGACGCGGTCGTCCTTGGTCAGACCGGTGGCGTCTGGTGGAAAGGTGCTGCGCAGCGGGCCTGCGCCGCCGATGCGGTCCGCCAGATGGCCGACACCGATCGCATAGGCATCCGAATTGTTGTAGCGCTTGATCACACCGAAGTTGCTGGTGACGGCAAAACGCGGACCACCCGGCTGCGGCTGGATCACGTTGCCCGAGGCTGCATCGCCGGGCATCAGCTCGCGGCCCCAGGATGTGCCACGGCTCCATCCGTTCTTGGAAAGGTAAGCGGCGGTGGAGGCCAGCGAATCGCTGGGATCCTCGGACCAGATATCGCGCCGCCCATCGCCTGTGTAATCCACCGCAAAGAGTTCGTAGGACGTGGGGATGAATTGGGTGTGACCCATCGCGCCCGCCCACGATCCGGTCATGCGCTCCGCGTCGATATCGCCGTTCTGGATGATTTTGAGCGCTGCAACCAGCTGCTTTTCAAAGAAACTTCCGCGCCGCCCATCAAAGGCGAGCGTCGAGGTGGCCGAGATGACGGGCACATCTCCGCGGCGCTCACCATAAAAGCTTTCAAGGCCCCAGATCGCCGTGATGATCTCGGCGTCGACGCCATAACGCGCCTCAAGCGCGTTTAGCGTGCTCTGGTGCCGCGCGAAGGCGGCGCGGCCCTTGGCGACACGTTCGTCCGAGGCGGCGATCGACAGATAATCTTCGAGCGTGCGGGTGAACTCGGTCTGGTTGCGGTCACGCTTGACCACACCCGGCAGGTAACCGGCCCCGCGAAAGCCCGCCCGCAACGTCGCGTCCGAAATGCCATACCCGCCCGCGCGCTGGCGAAATGAGGCGACCCATGCATCATAATCGGCATTGGGTGTGGGCCTCAGGTCGTCGTCCAAGGGTTTGGAGACGGCTGCACCGCCTGTTTCGGCGGCCCCGGCCATGCCCAGGCCGCGCATGTCGCCGCAGGCCGATAGGCCGAATGCGCCAAGGGCGAGGCCAAAACCGCGCCGTGTCAGGCCCGCAGGCCGATTTGCCGCTCGGGCGCTGTCGCCATCGGGTTGTGCCGCGCCGTGAAGGCGCGCGCTGCTCGCCTTGAGATCACTCGTCATGCCTGCCTCGCTTTTGCTATTATTGCGTCCAGCCTATGGTATTGCTGGCGGCTGCAAAAGTGGCCCTGCACGCTATGTGGGGGATTCTTGCCGGTCCGGAAGACTGCGCAGGCAGGGCGCTGCCCGATCCAGGCGCGAAACACCGCCGAGCCTTGGTCGCAATTTCGCCGTAGGGTTGAACTATGGGATCATTTGACGCAGACTAGGCGGAATTTGCGCCATCATGTGGCTGACCGGGTCTCCTTTTTATTGCTGCCGGGCCAGCGGTCTCTGAACGCACCGCTAGGAATTTGCACCCAGAATGCTAAACGGGGCTCTTACATTTCTTCTGAAGCTCAAGCGCATACACAAGCGCGTCCTTCAGCTGTGCGCTGATGAAGGCCAGCATCGAGGGCAAGGTTGTCATGGTCACCGGGGCCGGCGGCTCGATCGGGTCCGAGCTTTGCCGGCAGATCATCCAGCAGCGGCCCCGCGCGCTGATCCTGTGGGAGATGTCCGAACTGGCGCTCTACACCCTGAACAACGAGCTGTCCGAGACCATCGAGGCGCGCGGCCTCGACGTGCGGCTTCTGCCCTTGATGGGGTCGGTGCAAAATCCGCGCCGCCTGACCGAGACGTTGACGCGTTTCGGGGTCCAGACGATCTACCACGCCGCCGCCTACAAGCACGTTCCCCTGGTCGAGCAGAATGTCGTCGAGGGATTGCGCAACAACGTATTCGGGACGGTCACGGTTGCCCAGAGCGCGATCGAAGCCGGTGTCGAGGCGGTCATCCTGATCTCATCCGACAAGGCGGTGCGCCCCACGAATGTAATGGGCGCGTCCAAACGTCTGGCAGAGCTGATTTTTCAGGCCGCGGCGCGGCGCCAGAATCAGACGACCTTTTCCATGGTGCGTTTCGGCAACGTGCTGGGCTCGTCAGGGTCGGTCATTCCGCGTTTCCGCCGCCAGGTCGAGCAGGGCGGGCCTGTCACCGTGACGCACCCTGAGATCACGCGGTACTTCATGACCATCCCTGAGGCGGCGCAACTGGTTATCCAGGCTGGCGCGATGGCGACCGGGGGCGATGTCTTTGTGCTGGATATGGGCGAGCCGCTCAAGATCGTGGATCTGGCCGATCGCATCATTCGGCTGAGCGGGCTGAAGCCCTACCGCGTGCCGCCCGAAGGCGAGGCTGCCGCCGTCGATGGTGCGCCTGCCGATGGCGACATTGCCATTCATTTCACAAGCTTGCGCCCGGGGGAGAAGCTCTTTGAAGAGTTGCTGATCGGCGAGACCTCGGGGCACACCCTGCATCCGCGCATCATGACAGCGAGCGAGACATGCATTGCGCCAGAAGTTCTGGACGATCTTCTCGACGATATCCTGACCGCTTGCCAGATGCATGACATAAACGGGCTGCGCGGACTGATTACGGCTGCACCGCTGGGGTATACGCCCGCTGGCCCCGCCGCGGATCTTCTGAGCGGCGAGGATGACACCTGGTCGCGCGAGGCCGCCGAGTAACCCATTGGATGAGAGACCCATTCGGCGTCGACATTGAGTGGTGGTGCGCACCTTTAAGAAGCAGTTCGGACGTGCCGGCGAAGGGCCCAAATAAACCACAGAGCCGTTGCTCATTCCGGGGTTCTGTGGCAAAACTTGGCAGAGCAGATTGAACGGAAGAGTTTAGACATGACCGACTATGCCGCGCGCCGCACAATGATGGTCGATACGCAAGTCCGCCCGGCGGATGTCACCAAGTTTCCCATCATCGATGCGATGCTGAGCGTGCCGCGCGAGGCGTTCGTGCCCCGCGGTCTGCGGGAGGCGGCCTATGTTGGTGAAAACCTTGATCTGGGGTCGGGCCGGGTCCTGCTTGAGCCGCGCACTCTGGCCAAGATGCTGGACGCGCTCGACATCCGCGGCAACGAGTTGGTGCTCGATGTGGGCAGTGCGCTGGGATATTCCTCGGCGGTGATGGCGCGGATGGCCGAGGCTGTCGTCGCGCTCGAGGATGATGAGGCGATGAGCGACGAAGCCCAGGACCTTTTGCTGGAACATGGGGCAGACAACGTCATCGCCCATGCCGCCCCTCTGGCGGGCGGTGCGCCCGAGCATGGGCCATATGATGTGATCGCCGTGCAGGGCGCTGTGCACGAGGTGCCCGACGCGCTGATCGACCAACTGAAAGAGGGCGGACGGATGGCCTGCCTCTTCATGGATGGTGCGCTGGGCTCGGTGCGTGTGGGTTACAAACTGAATGGCAAGATGAACTGGCGCTTTGCGTTCAATGCATCTGCGCCGGTTCTCCCTGGATTTGAAAGGCGACCAGCCTTTGTATTTTAACGCCAAACCCCCCAACGCCGGGCGCCGTGATGATTTGCGAGTACGTTTTGAAACTGGCATGGCCGAAAGGACGACACCGATGATGACCCCACCCAAGACGGCAGGGCGCAGGGCGCCGCGCCTTCGCACCGGGGCCGCACGCGGCTGGCTGGCCGCGATGGCCCTCTCCCTCTTTGCGCCCGCAGCCATGGCCGACACTCTGGCTGATGCGCTGGCCGGGGCCTACAACACCAGCGGCCTGCTGGAGCAAAACCGCGCCCTGTTGCGCGCCGCTGACGAGGATGTGGCCAGCACGGTAGCTGGCCTTCGCCCGATCATCAGCTGGTCGACCGACATCACGCGATCTTACAATCGACGCTCGGGCGGCGTGGGCGCTGGCGCTGGCCTCGGCAACACCAGTTCCGGCGCGACCAATCTCAACGCCGGTATCACCGCCGAGTGGCTGCTTTACGATTTCGGACGCACGCCGCTGAGTATCGATGCCGCCAAGGAGCTGGTCCTTGCAACGCGCCAGTCGCTGATCGGGATCGAGCAGCAAGTGCTCTTGCGCGCGGTGCAGGCCTATATGAACGTTCAGCGCAATACCCGCTTTGTCGCACTGCGCGAGAACAACGTCCGTGTGATCAATGAATCGCTGCGGGCGGCGCAGGACCGGTTCGAGGTCGGTGAAGTGACGCGCACGGATGTTGCGCAGGCCGAGGCGCGCCTGTCGCTGTCGCGCAGCAATCTGGCCACCGCGCGCGGTGATCTGGAGCGCGCGATCGAGGAGTATGTCTCGGTCGTCGGCAAGCGCCCCGGCGCCCTCGAGCGGGCGCCCAGCCTGCCGCGCCTGACCCGGGCCGAAGAAACGGCCAAGCAGGTCGCACTGCGCAGTCATCCCGAAATGCTGGCCGCGCAATACAATGTCTCGGCGGCCAAGCTGAATGTGCTCGTGGCTGAGGCGGCGATGAAGCCGCGCGTGTCGCTGAATGCCTCGGTCGGGGTCAGTGAGCGCCTCAACGGCGATAGCGAAAACGAGACCGGCAATTTTGGCATTCAGATCGGTGGCCCGATCTATCAGGGCGGCGCGTTGTCGTCGGCCAAGCGCCGTGCATTTGCGCAGCGCGATGCCCGGCTGGGCGAGCTACACCAGACCCGTGACCAGATCCGCCAGAATGTTGGCGTTGCCTACGCGATTCTCGAATCCGCCCGCGCCTCGGCTGAAGCGTCGGCCGAGCAGGTCCGCGCGGGCCGTGTTGCCTTTGAGGGCGTCAACGAGGAGGCCAATCTGGGCGCGCGCACGACGCTGGATGTGCTGAACGCCGAGCAGGAGTTTCTTGACGCGCAGGCCAACCAGATTTCTGCGGAGGCCGATGTGATCATCGCGGCCTATTCGGTGCTGGAATCCACGGGCGAGCTGACGGTGCGCAATCTCAACCTCGCCGTGCAGACCTATGACCCTTCGGCCTACTACAATCTGGTCAATGACGCGCCCGCCGCGCTCAGCGAGCGGGGCAGATCGCTGGACCGGGTGCTGCGCAAGATCGGAAACCAGTAAAACTGCGCCTATCTGTTGTGCGAAACCCTCCGGCCCGGTAACATCGGGGCCGAGGCAAGAAACGAGGGCGATAAAACAATGTCCGATCCCGTCACGAATGTCGAAATCGAGGATGTGCTGTCGTCGATCCGGCGCCTTGTATCGAACGACGGGCGCGCCCTGAAGCCGGAGGCAGAGGCCACGAAACCTTCGCCCGAACCTGACAGATTGGTGTTGACGCCATCGCTGCGCGTCGATGAGGCCGCGCGCAACGCGGCGGCTGATACCTCGGGCAGCGTCGATGCTCCGGCACCGTTGGATTTGACCGAGAGCGACCGCGTGATCGACCCCGCCCCAGAGCCGGGTCAGTCCCATGGGGATCAGATTCTGGCCGATAACAGGGAGGATGACGACCCGGCGGACGAGATCAGGACATCCGGGCAAGGGGATGCAGACTGGGATGAGGCGGACCTGAACGACCCGGCGCAGGACGAGGAGTCTGGGGCTGACTCATCGGAATTCGGCGATGAAGTCGATAGCAACGTGGCCCAGAACGACATTGCGGGTGGCGATGATCCGTCGCCGGACGCCGATCGGATCTCACCGGAGGCCGGTCCGCTCAAGTCAGGCGATGAGCCCATCGATCGCACCGATGCGCTGAAGATGCGCGTGGCCGAGCTGGAGGAGGTGGTGGCGCGCCAGTCCGACCAATGGGAGCCTGACAGCCCCGATACGGGCGATAATTCCGGCGGCACCGTCTCACCTCTCCCTTGGGAGGATTACACCCCCGGTGATGACGACGCAGAGGCGCAGAGCGGACCCATTGATGACGCAGCGCAGGCCATTGAGGATGCGATTGCCAAGGCCGCCAACCGACCCACCGCCGCAAGCGGCGATGATGCGGGCGATGAGGACGACGATGTTCCTCATAATTTCGCCGCGCCGGAGAGCGGATCGAAAGAGAGCGATACAATGGCCGCAGGGGCGGCGCGCGGCGACACTGCGGATTTTCTCGCTGGGAGCGATGAGTTTCTCGACGAGGATGCGCTGCGCGATCTGGTCGCCGACATCGTTCGGCAGGAGCTTCAGGGCGCACTGGGCGAGCGCATCACGCGGAACGTGCGCAAACTCGTGCGCCGCGAAATACATCGCGCGCTGGCGAGCCAGGAGTTGGACTAGCTTCTGGCCGCCTGCGCCGCTGATCTGCGGCGGTTGCAGGCATTGCCCTACTTGTCAGCCCACCACTTCTGCCAGTGACAGCAGGCGGTCTATGTCCATGTGCTGCTCCAGATGATCTGCCAGCGCATCCAGCGTGGCCTCGACACTCGCCTCGAACTGCACGGTCGATGCGCCGCCCAGTGTGGCAAGATAGGCCGCCCGAAAACTATCCGATGCCAGCAGCCCGTGAACATACGACCCAAGGACGAGCCCATCTGCGCTGCTTGCACCCTCGGGCGCGCCGCCGATCTCGAGCCATGGGCGCGCGCAATCAGGGCCTGTCGTCTGCCCCATGTGGATTTCGTAACCGCTGATCTCGGCGCCGCTGCCGGGGTGCCGGCCGGTGGCAAGTGACAGGCGCTTGGCGGGTTGCAGAACCGTCTCGACGTCCAGATGTCCAAGGCCGGGCACCGTGCATGCCGGCCCTTCGACGCCGTCGGGGTCAGACAGGCGGCGGCCGAGCATCTGATAGCCACCGCACAGGCCCAGCACCGGACCGCCGCGCCGGACATGCGCGGCCAGATCAATGTCCCAGCCATTGGCGCGAAACGCGGCCAGGTCGGCTATGGTCGATTTGCTGCCGGGTATCACGATCAGATCCGCGTTGCCGGGCAGGGCGCGCCCCGGCTCGATCATGCGCACGCAAACGCCCGGCTCGGCGCTGAGCGGGTCCAGATCATCGAAATTGGCGATCCGGCCAAGGCGCGGCACTGCGACGATGAGATCACCGCCAGGCCGCTCAACGATGTCCAGCGCATCCTCGGCTGGCAGGCGCCACGCATCCTCGAACCAGGGGATCACGCCCAGTGAGGGCCATCCGGTTCGTGTCTCGATGGCCGTCAGCCCATCGTCAAAGAGACGCGGATCCCCTCGAAACTTGTTGACGGCAAACGCCTTGATCCGCGCCGCATCGCCGGGTGCGAGCACAGCTTGCGTGCCAACGATCTGGGCGATCACACCGCCCCGGTCAATATCCCCGATCAGCACCACGGGCACGCCCGCGGCCTCGGCAAAGCCCATGTTGGCGATGTCGCCCGCGCGCAAGTTGATCTCGGCCGGGCTGCCCGCACCCTCGACCAGCACCAGATCGGCGGTTGCGCTGAGGCGTGTGAAGCTCTGCATCACGGCGTGCATCAATTCGCCTTTGCGCTGTGGATAGGCGCGGGCCTGCCAACTGCCGATGGCGCGGCCTTGCACAACGATCTGCGCGCCTGTTTCGCTCTCGGGTTTGAGCAGAACGGGGTTCATATCCGTATGAGGTGCGCGCCCCGCCGCGCGCGCCTGCAATGCCTGCGCGCGGCCGATTTCGCCGCCCTCCGAGGTGACGGCGGCGTTGTTCGACATGTTCTGCGGCTTGAAAGGTGCCACGCTAAGCCCGCGCCGGATGCAGGCACGCGCAAGCCCTGCAACCAGCATGGACTTGCCGACGTTCGAGCCTGCGCCCTGTATCATGATTGCCCGCGTCATGTGCCATTCCGTGCTGAAGCCTGAGCCGGGTTTACGGAGTGCCGCCCCCGGAGGGAAGTCGCAACGGCGAAACACGCAGGTGGCGCACCATTAAAAAACGCCAAAGCCCCGCCGCGGAGGGCAGGGCCTTGGTGCGCTTGTTCAGCACGGATAGTTGGCTCAGGCGGCTTCGGCCTGCGCAGCAGCAGCGTGGCGACGCTCGCTCTCTTCGCGCGACAGCGCGACAGAGGTGCGCACACCCTTCGACACGAAATCCATCAGGCCCGATACGACGCGTTCGTTCGGGTCGATTCCGGCACAGGAAAGCACCTCACGCCCGTCGCGCGAGCGCGCCCAACGCGCTATTTGATCAGGGCCGTTTCCATACTTCTTGTCGTCAGAAATGGCATCATCGAGTGCAGCCAGTACGACGGCTGCGAAAAGTTTGCGTGCGCGATTGCCTTGCTCGTTATTGAAGGCGGCGCCGTCAACGAAATCCTTCATGGTTCGTCCTTGTTTTATTAGTCTTGTGTTTTCGGCATGTCGCTCGTTATGACTGAGTTTAGGCGATTCGGATAGAGCATATATGCATACCTCTTATGCGCCTTTTGCATGGCTGGGGCCGTCACGACGCGATATATCGTTGGCTTGCCCCATTGCCTATCACCAGATATAGGGTCGTGCGGAATTCTATCAACCTTTTGTCGGGATTTTGACATAATGCCCAAGATCAACGGAAACGAGATCCGCCCCGGAAACGTGCTGGAGCATAATGGCGGCCTCTGGTCGGCTGTGAAGGTCGATCACGTCAAGCCGGGCAAGGGCGGCGCCTTTGCCCAGGTCGAGATGCGCAACCTGCGCAACGGCTCGAAACTGAACGAACGGTTCCGCTCGGCAGACAAGGTCGAGCGTGTGCGCCTCGAGCAGAAAGACCAGCAATTCCTGTACGAAGTGGACGGAATGCTGGTGTTCATGGACTCCGAGACCTACGAGCAGATCGAACTGCCCGCCGAGATCCTGGGCGAGCGGCGCCCGTTCTTGCAGGATGGCATGACCGTCCATATCGAGTATCACGAGTCCGAAGCGCTGAACGCCACGCTGCCGCAAAAGGTGACCTGCGTTGTCGTCGAAACCGAGCCGGTGGTTAAAGGTCAGACTGCGGCCAACAGTTTCAAGCCCGCCGTTCTCGACAATGGGGTCAAGGTCATGGTGCCGCCCTTTGTCGGTCAGGATGAGGCGATCATCGTCAACACCGAGACGATGGAATATTCCGAGCGCGCCTGAGGCGGCGCGAAGGCTTGAGTATTTTCAGAACAATGAAAGCGCTGCGGTGTCCATGTGGAGGCCGCGGCGCTTTGCTTTTCCAAAGGCGGGGCGGCGCATCGGTGATGGTGTGCACTGGACACCGATAGACGCTGTGATCCGGGCTTTTGCTGGAAGGCCTTAGCGCCAGAGCGCGGCGCGCGAGGCAAAGAGGCCTTGCAGTTTGGACAAGGCCCGATTGACTGGGCCGGGATGAGGCACAGCGCCGGAGGCCAGACGGGCAAGCACAACCTCGGGCGGGCAGGGCAGGCCGCTCTGCGGATCGAAGTAGCGCGGATAATCAATCAGCGCGGCATGGACGAGGCCGGCAAGGGTGGGGCGCGCGCACCGGCGCGCTGGAATGGCGCCCAGATCGTGCGTGAGGCCCCAGCCTGCATAGAATGGCGCGCCGGTGGTCGTGACCGGCACCCCGCGCATCAGCGCCTCGAAGCCCATGAGCGAGGTCATCGTCCAGACCTCATCGACCTCTTGCAAGAGGGCGGCGGCATCGGAGCCTGTCAGCACCATGTCCGCCAGCTCTGTCGCCTCCTGCTGCGGTATGGCGCCTCTCCGCAGGCCCGCCTCAACGTCGGGATGCGGTTTGTAGAGAAGGATCGCATCAGGATTGGCGGCGCGCGCGGCGGCGAGCAGGGCGAGGTTCGTGCAGATCCGCCCGGCGCCGGTCCGGATCGACGCATCATCCTCGACCTGTCCGGGCACGAGGATGCGGTGCCCTTTCGGCAGATGGGGACGTGTGCCGCCCAGATTGTATTTGGTCACGCCCAGGGATGCGATGCGCGTCATCAATGCCTCGGCCCGCTGCGTTTGGTCCGGGCGCATTACACTTCGGCGGATGATCCAATGTTCGAGATCGCTGGACCGTGCCGGATCGTAGTAGATGCCGCGCGTGTCCAGCACCAGTGAGAGGGGCGGAACCAGCTCGGCTCCGAGGCCGCGCGAGCGCAGAAAGCCGTCTTCGACACGCACAGCCTCCTCGGGCGCCTCATCGGCCTTGCCCGCCCAGACCATGTGGCGGGCGCCGCTGGGCGCGTTACCCTGAAAGGTCATGCGCGCATGGCGGCCGAAGACGGCGCTCAGCGGTCCCCGCTTCCACAGGCGCATGCCATGGGCGCGCCAACCGCGATGGTCCTCGCGCCATTCGCGGGCCGCCGCCTCGAGCGTGCCGATGGCCTGCTCGACCTCGCAGAGCGTGTCGGAATAGGGATCATACCACTTGGGATAAAGGATCATCGCCGCCGCAAAGAGCTGCGCCCGGCTGAGTGTCCGGCCGCGTCGCGGCAGTGGCAGTGGGCTGCGATCTTCCGTCAGGCCCCATCCGGTGTAGAACGGACGACCAAAGACGCGCGGTTTGTGTCCGGCATAAATCGCCTCGAAGCCTAGCTGGCTGGACACGGTATAAACCGCAATCGCGCCCTCCAGAAGGGACCACGGGCTGACAGGGGTCTGCAGCAGCGCGATGTTCGGGCCGGTGTCCTCTGGCCCGAAATAGCCCGCGCGGTGGCCTTGCAGTGTTTCGGGGTGTGTCTTGATGAGGATGCGTGCGCCGGGGTTATCCTCCTGCGCGTAATAGAGCATCTCGCGGAACGTGTTGGCATCCGCGCCGCCGACACGCACGGCGGCGTCGCCCACGGTCTGATCGATCACCAGCACATATCCCGGATCGGGGCAGGGCGCCGTGGGCATGAAGGCGTTGTATTTGCTCAGATGTGCCTCTTGTATCCGAAGGACGGCAGCGCGCGCGCGGTTCATGAGCGCCGTGTCGTCCAGAGGATGGGTGGCCAGAATATGCTCGAGATCCGAAGGCTGCGAGGGATCGAAATGCGCGCCGCGCGTGTCGATCAGCAGGCCGAGAGGCGCGCCACCGCTGCGGCCCGGGTGGACCGACCGCAGCCACGCATCCTCGAGCCGGATGAGGCTGGCACCGGTGCGCCGCGCCACGGCCTCGCCGCGCTTGGCATAAGGGCTATGACCCCAGACCGCGACGCTGTCGCCCGCGTCCGGCCAGCCAAGGCGCATGTCATGGCCGGCCAGCGTCATGATACGCTTCAGCCGGGGTTGGCGCAGAAAACCGCCGTTGAAATAGAAAACCCGCCGGCGCCCTTCGGCCCCGGCGGGATCACATTCGCGATCGGCGTGCATTAGTCGCCGCCAAGGGCCGTGGATGCGGTATCTACACTGCCGATCACACCCAGCGTGCCGGTCAGCGCGCCGATGACCTTGCTCCACTGGGCAAAGGGAGCCTCCGTGACGTAGAGCGTATCCTGATCGCGCACCGAGAAATCGCGCGCCATGAACATGCCGTTGGGCTTGGTCAGATCCAGCACATAGACAAGCCGCTGATCGCCGATCAGATCGTTGCGGCCCAGAACCTGATTGGCGATCTCGGCAGGCTCGTTGCGCAGGATAAAGACGCCAGTCGGATCAGCTGCCGCCGACTGAAGACCGCCGACAGTGGCAATCGCCTCTATCGCGCTTAGGGTCTGCGTCTCGAACGTGACACGCGACTGCGCGCCTGTCGCGCCAAGTGCGGTAAACGCACGGGTGTCCTGTTCGACGAGGATACGGTCGCCGCCGCGCAGCGCGATATCAAATTCGGGGTGTTTGTAGAGATCCTGAAACCAGACCTTGCTGCGTTCGCCGCCGCGCAGGACGGTGATCTGCGCCACCTCGGGCGGGATCACGATACCGCCCGCCGCCGACAGCATCGCCGACAAGGTGCGCGTCGGTCGCTCGATCGGATAAACGCCCTGCGCCCCGATAGAGCCCACCAGCGACACGGTCGCGCCGTCACCGGCGAGGCGCCGTACCTGCACCTGAGGGTCGGGCGTCTGCTCGTCCAGCTTGGAGGTGATGATCCGGCGGATCGCTTCGGGCGTGTTGCCCGCCGCGCGGATGCGGCCCGCGTAGGGCACAAAGATGAAGCCGCTGCCGTCGACCTGCACTTCCTCTAGGATGGTCTGGTTGGTCGCCTCGCCAGCCAGCAGGCCGTCATCGACGTTCTCCCAGATCGTCAGGCCCAGCGTGTCGCCTGCGTTGATCGTGTCAGAGCCGAGTTGCCCCGCATTGCGGAAACTGTCGCTGAAGCCAAGTGCGGGCTGAACTGCGGTCGCGCGCGTCACCCGGTCGTTGACCGAAACGACAAATGCATCGCCCGAGCGTTGGACCGAACCAGCGTAGATCTGTTTTTTGCTGGGTCCAACTTGCGGCAGAACGCTGCAAGATGCGATGACCATTGAAATGGCCATGGCCGCGACGGCCCGCGCCCATCGGCTTGTTTGGATATTCACTGCTCGGTCTCCTCGACCTGATTTCCTGCCTCGATCTTCTTATTTCGCCGTCTTCGCGGCGTATCATTTTTTTGACGGTAGACGAAAAGAATTCGAAAATAAAGCGCAACGCGCGCAAGGGCCTATGTCACCACGCGCAACTGTTGCCTCGGTGCCGCGGTCCCGCTGCTGAGGGCATCATAGGGATCATCCGCGCTCAGCATCATGTCGACCGCCTGCCGCAGGAGTTGCCGCCGCCCTCGGGCCGAGTAGAAACCGCCCGCGATCTGGCTGGTTTCAAGCAGATAGCGCCGATAGTCGGTGTATGCCTTGCGATCTGGGCGCTCGGCCCCGGCAAAGAAGTCGGCAAGCGGTTTGGTCGACACGAATTCGGGCTTGGCATAGACGGCCGCGCCGAAGGTCTTGAGCGGAATGCCCCGCCAGAGCACCTGCTGCGCGGCGGTTGAATTGACCGTGACGGCACTGCGCGCCTCGTCCAGAAGTTGCGCCAGCTTGCCACCGCGCACGTAATGCACGCGCCCCGCGACCCCATGCGCGCGCGCAAGGCGGCGCAGATCGCGCCGCACAGGCACGCGGCCGTCCTCCAATGGATGCGCCTTGACCACGAGGTGATGATGCTGCGGTGCGCCATGCGCAAACCCGGTCACCACCGTTTCCAGGAAATCGGCCATCGTCTCAAAGGGTGAATGCATCTGGAAACTGCTGTCATGCTCCAGTTGCAACAGCGCAAGATGATAGGGAAATCCGCCATGACGAATGCGCCATGTCGCCAGCCGGCGGTCGATAGCCTGCACCGGCATCAGCAGAAGGCGCTTGAGGTAGAGGCCGAATTCCTTGCGCACGGTAATCGACCGGTGCGGCCTGAAATCGCGATAGCGCCAGTTCAGCGCGAGCACACAGAAGTGATAGAGCGCACCGTAGAAGACATGATGGCGCATGTCGCCCCAGCTGGCAGGTGGCAGGGCGCTGTCCATGTCCGATTGTTCCAGATCGGCGCGCATCTGCTCGACGCTCAGCTCCATCAGCCGCGAATTGCCGTTGGCGCCGCCGCGTTCATAGGTCACCCAATAGGGGCGCATGTACCCCTCCTCGAAGACATGAATGCGCAGCCCGCGCGCGCGCGCCTGTCTGACTGCCTCGGCATGGATGGGGCGGGTGTCCCCATAGAGGACAATATCGGTCACGCCCTTTTCGGTCAGAATGCGCTTCAGCGCCGGAGCCCAATCGTCTGGCGCGCCCTTGTAGGGCAGGTAGCTGGCCCGGTCAGGCCAGAACAGACTGTCGCCCGCGTTGAATCCGGCGCGCCACACATCCGCCCCGGCCCGGCGCAGCATGCGCCCCAGTCTGGCGAAAAAGGGCCCATGAGGCCCTTGCAGGAACAAAAAGACATGATGCGTGCCGGCGATGTTGCTCATGGTCCGCTGATACTCGCTAAAACTTACCAAATCCCGCTACACGCCGTAGACTACGCCGCAAACGGGGCGAAATTAAGACAAATGCCGCGCACTGCCTTGCCCGGCGCCGCCCATACCGCTACGTCCGTGCCACAGATCAGACAAGGACGCATCCCCATGTTTACCGGCATCATCACCGATCAGGGCACCATCCGCACGCTTCATCAGCAGGGCGACCTGCGCGCGCGCATCGGCTGCGGCTATGACATGGACACCGTCGCCCTCGGTGCCTCGATCGCCTGCGACGGTGTTTGCCTGACAGTGATCGAAACCGGCAGTGACTGGTTCGACGTTCAGATCTCGGCCGAGACGGTGTCCAAGACCAACCTGCCTGATTGGACCGAGGGCCGCACCGTCAATCTGGAGCGCGCGCTCAAGGTCGGGGATGAGTTGGGCGGACATATCGTGTCGGGCCATGTCGACGGCATCGCGCGCATCACGGCCATGCAGGACGAGGGGGACAGCACGCGCGTCACCCTTACAGCTCCGGACGATCTGGCGCGCTTCATCGCGCCCAAGGGCTCGGTTGCGCTCAACGGCACGTCGCTTACGGTCAACGAGGTGGATGGCTGCACGTTCGGCATCAATTTCATCCCTCATACCAAGGATGTCACCACCTGGGGCCGCGCCGCGGTGGGCGATGCCGTCAATCTCGAGATCGACACAATGGCCCGCTACGTCGCGCGCCTGCGCGAATTCGACTGAAAAGCGCTGCTGTTCGCCTCCAGCTCTTTCATTGTTCGTGAAATACTCCCGCCGGAGGCTTCGCCGTTGGGGCTGGGCGTCAAGCGCGCCCTGACGAAAATGAGGCGCGAAGCTGGTCGCAAAGCTTGATCAGGCATAAAAGTTAGACCATCCTGCCGGCCAACAGCAGGCCGCTCCGGAGCGTTGGTTCCTTCAGCCAAAACAATACTATAAGGCGATACCTTGCCCAGACGCAGAAGCGAGGCCAGGGTTTTGATTTTTGAGGTGGCGCACGATGTCTAAAAAGCCTGAATCCGCGGACACGAAGAATGTGGCGCCCCTTGCGTCGCAACACGTGGAGAGATTGAAGGCAGCCGTGCTGAGCTCATGCTCGGCGGAGTGTCGGTCTGCCTGTTCTGACATCAGAAGCGCCGGTGTGAGCTTGGATGACCTTACCGACCGCTATATTCCCGCCGTCGCTCGTACGCTAGGCGATGAATGGTCTGAGGATCATGTCACCTTCGCGTCCACAACGGTGGGTGTTGCCCGTCTACAGTGGTTGGTGCGGCTGCTGGAGCCTGCACCCACGGATTCCCCAACGGCCGCCGATGTGCCGGGCATCTTGATAGTCGTTCCCGCCGGGGAGCAGCATACGCTTGGCGCCATCTTGTTGAGCAGTCAACTGAGGCGCCGGGGGTTTGGCGTCAGCCTGATACTGGAGGCAACTGTCGCTTCTGTAGAGCCCCGCATGCGCAAGGCGAATTTGCAGGCCACGATGATTTCGACTTCGCCTGGACCTCACATGAGTGATCTGCGCGCCCTCGTCGACGCGTCACGGCGTGTCATGAAAAAGAATGCACCCGTCCTGATTGGGGGCACCGTCACAAAGACAAGTCTCGACATCAAAGATCTCTCGGGCGCCGATCATGTCGCGACCGATATAGATGACGCAATTCGCCTCTGCGCGTTGGAGATCAGCGGCGCAGAAGTAGAGACAGCTTGAGCGATCCCACCAGTCCGCGCGCCAGAGCGTAATCGGCGCCCTGACCCGGTCGTTTCTGGCCATCACAGTGAATACAGACCGCATCAGCTCGCGGAGCTGGCGTTATCGATGACGGCTGATGCCTCCAGGCATGGCTTTCCCCGGCGAAACCGGTCGACCGAAAAGGCGGCCATGCGGCTATCGATCTCGCCGGTTGCGATGGCCTTGGACATGAGGTCCGCCGCGCCCGGTCCGCCCGCTATACCATAAGTCCAGCCAGCGTTGATCCACAGGTCACGAATGTCCGGATGTGGCCCCAGCAGTGGGCCGCCGTCCGGGGCCGGATGGAGGTAGCCTGACCACTGCCTGAGCACGCGGATATTCCGGAGCTGTGGGAACATTTCGAGCAAGTGCTTGGCATAGCGCGGCAGGACGTAGGCGGTGGATTTAAGGTTCCTTTTGGCGCTTTCCCCGGGCAACTCGCTGCCACCAACGATTTCACCCCGCGCCGTCTGATGCAGATAGGTCATGCGATCGACCAGAGCGACGGCCGGATAGATCAGCGGTCGCAGAGGCTCAGTTGCCGCCGCTTCGATCCGGAACGGCATGGCTTCGAGGTCTACCCCCGCCATATTGGCAAGGTCGGTCGACTGCCCCCCTGCGGCGATGACGGTCAGATCGGCCTCAACCCGCGCGTCGCCAACCTGCACGGCAGACACGCGGCCGTCAGTCGTCTCGATGCCGGTCACTGCAGTCTGGTAGTGAACCTGAATACCTTGCGCCCGCGTCACGTCCAGCGCCGCCTTCATGACAGCGTGGTGCGGCGCGGTGCCCCCGTCAGACAGATGTATCGCGCCGCTGACGCGTTGGTGCTCGATGGCCGGCAGAATCTCCTTCAGTCGGAGACTGCTCAGCATCTCTGTCTTGATTCCGAGCGCCTTTTGGTTCTCGTGGGCGACTTCCAGCATCGCGCGGGACTTGTCGGACTCGGCAATGACGCTGTAGCCACGGCGGGTGAACATGACGTTTCGGCGCAGACGCGAGGACAGGGCCTTCCACTGCTCGACGGAATGGTGAAAAAGCCCGATCCATTCGGGCGACGAAAACCCGCTCCGCACAAGGGTTCCGTTTCGTCCCGACGCGCCGCCCTGCCAGTAACCCGCGTCGAGCACGAGGATATCCCTCTTGCCACGTTCGGCCAGATTAAAAGCGAGCAGGAGCCCTTGGATTCCTGCGCCAATGATCACTATCTCGCACCGCTTGGGTAGGCGCGCGGTCATGTCTCGACCTCCGTGATGTCGGCCAGTCCCGCTGCCTGCCCAATGGTCAATGCCGCGCGGGTCGGCCTGTAGGTTGGATGACCGATGTCATCGGGGCACTTGCCGGTTGCATCGGCAATGACAGCGGCGAGGTAATCCCAGCATGGCACACCCTGACAGGTGCCCATCCCGCAGGTCGAGCGTCGTTTAAGCTCTTCGATATGCGTGACGCCAAGTTTGATAAGATCCAGGATTTCGTCGACCGTCACGTCCATGCAAGGACAAACCAAGGCGCGTCGGTCAAGCGCGCGGCTAAAGCTGACAGCCTCGTTCGGCTCGCCGCAGGCACCTGTCAGTGAGATGTGGTCAGGCAGGGCCCCGGCCGTCAGGCGAAGATCACCGTCCGCGCCCGCCTGAAAACCCAGTGAAGGATCGGATCGCCATGGCCCGGCATGAACAACCGCGTCGCAGGCAATCTTTCGGCCGTGGGTGCGGACTGAAGAAACGGAACCATGCCCCTCGATCCGCTCTACATCGGAAACATCTATGAAATCTATGATGTTACACCCCAGTTGCGACAAGTTTTCCGCAATCGCTTGCCCCGACCGCGTGCCGATGACCAAAACACGCTGTCCTGGCGAAACGCCGTGTCTTGCAGCAAGGTGCAGGGCCGTTCTTGCGTCCAGAACGCCAGGCAGGGCGGCACCGGCCACCAAGGGCGGAACGGATCGCGTACCGGTCGCGAGGATGACACGATCCGCTTCGATCAGAACGCCCGGCTCTTGCGGATTGTTGGGCGCCGCCATGGCAATCCGCGCATTATCGAAAAGGCCATATACCTCGTGGTCGGTCAAAACCGTCACCGTGCCGGGCAGCGATAAAGATGCGGCGTCACGTCCGAATGCCATGCCGCCGACGTCGCGGGATCGTGTCACGAGCACAACGCTGCCGGAAGCCGATTGGGCGGCTGCCAATCCCGCGGGACCACCCCCGATGATCAGGGTGTCGGCCTTGATGCGCCGACCAGGGATCGCATCCAGGTCGTTGACCTCGGGTGGATCGGCCTCGCCAGCCATATGCCACAGAAATTTTTCCCAAGACTTCCAGGCAAAGGAGCCATCGGGGATGAAACGCGGGTGCTCGAACCCTGCGCGGATCATCTTTCGTGGAAGAAGTCGTGCCATGTTCAGCAGATCGACTTTGGCCGATGGCCAAACATTCTCCATCTCGACGCACTGGTTCTGTGCCGTCGCCACGCGATCCAGACGAGAATGCGGAATTCCATTCACCGAAGCCAGATGACCGGCGGAAAAGCTGCCTGACAAACCGCGCGGTTGGTGGAATTTTCGCGATTTCGTAAACGCGCGAATACCTTGCCCATAGAGCGTTGCGGCGACGGTGTCGCCCTGAAGACCCTTCACTGGCTTGCCGTTCCAGGAGATCGTGACAGGCTCACGCTCAACATGAGGCAAGCGGGATGGAGATTGAGTCATTGTCGTTCACTTCAGCCGCAAAAAGGTAAGCGGCTGCAAGTTCAGCTATTGCTGTACCGATTGCAACCAGACGACAAGATCGGCAATGGGCCGGCTGGTCGTGATAGATTGTCCGGAGGTGTTTTTCAGGACTGTATTCCGCCCTTCGAAAAAGTCCCCGTAGACAGGCATCGGCGAGCCATGGCTGACCAGTGGATCACGCCCATCGATCCGCCAAACAACCCTTTTGAGAGGGAACTGACCATCGTTCTTACGCTCCAGGCGCGTCAAATCGGTCGGTTGCAACAGCAAGGCGGGCGCCATGGGCCCGTCTCCATCCGCGTTGATCCCATGGCACGTCGCACATCTACTCTCGAACAGTCGCTTGCCCTCTGACACGTCCTGAGCCGTGGCGGGCCAGCCAACCATTGTCGTCAGTAACACCCCTGCAAATAAACTTCGCATGGCAACCTCCTTGTTATGGAGTGATCATGGCATGGAAATGCTGGAATCTCATTGATCAGGGTCAATCCGGTGTGCTGGCACGGGCCGGGATGAGGGGGCCATATCATCTTTTGCCCAGATTTCTGGGTTACCAAGGCATAGGCCAATCTCTATCCGGCTCGTCATCCAGCCTCGGGGCAGGCGTGAACTGAAAAGCATTGAGCAACCCGAAACGGTGTGCGACACGGTGAAGACAGAAGCGGTCTTGGGGCAATCGACAGCCACGCAGGCGGCTCTCTTCCGACCGGCAGTACAGTTAGACACGACGGGGCGCACGCAGGTGGCTTGCCCAGATTTTTAGGAGGCCCTGATGCATTGGCTCTACTTGGCGCTGGCAGTTTTGTTCGAGACCATCGGCACTTCGGCGTTGCAGGCAAGTCAGCAATTCACCCGTATCGGCCCCTCGATCGTCATGGTGGCGAGCTATGCCATATCCTTTTACCTGCTGGCGCTGATGCTGCGGGTCATGCCGGTGGGCATTGTCTATGCGCTCTGGTCGGGTCTAGGCATCTGCTTTATCGCCTTCATCGGCTATGTCGTTTTCGGGCAGAAACTGGACCTTGCCGCAGTCATCGGGATGGCGATGATCATTGCTGGAATCGCGGTGATCAACCTATTTTCAAACGCGACCAGCCACTGACGGCGACGCTGTCTGGTAGACCTTCAAGAAGGTAGCCAAGCGCTGGGCATCTTTATTCCCAGCGGCGCCGCTGGGCCGGATGTCAGGAACAACTAACAGCAGTCACTACTCCGTCTTTGGACGATAGTCTTGCAAAACCTCATGTACCAAACCCTTCATCCATGCGGCGGTGCGAGGCGTGGGCACTGACCGGCGGCCCAACCGCTCGGGGACTTCCCTTGGGTCGCGGCCATAAATCATCGCGAAATGCGCTAGTGCAATCAGATAGGTGCCCGCGTCACTCAGGTGGATTTGGTCAGAGAACAGGTCCGCGAAATCCGAAAGCCCTGGCGCCTGCCCCTTGGCAACAGCATCATAGGCGGCCGCCATGATCGCCGGACCCGGAATGATGCGCATCGGCGGCGCCATGCCTGGGCGGTTCGCGTTCACATGATCGGCGATAGCCTGCCAATTTGTCATTTCGCGATCCAGGCGGATACGAAAGGGCAGGTGTCCATCTGGGTCGTTGTCGGGGTTATCAAAATCAGGGCCGCTGTTGATGTGCACCCAAGTCGCATACAAGAAGCTCTGGGCGCCTTGCCCTTCATTCCCCTCACGCCAAGCATGTTTGACCCAACGTAGCGCCATCTGTGCCGAATCGTGCCAAGGCATGGTATTTGAGAGCGGCGCCCGTTCGGTGATGACCAGGACATCGTAGCGTGAAATATCGTGACGAGCGTCGGGCCCGTAATCTGGGCTGTTGTTCCAGCGCCAGTCCATTGGGCTGCCGGGGATTGTTGATGCGTCAATAACGCGTCCACGCGCCGCCTGCCCACCTACGGCGGCGACCATGGCATCCAGCATCGGCACCACTGGATCTGTCAGTGAGTGGCCCGACTGCACGACCCGTGCCGCAAATGACTGGCTATCGGGTGGCGCCGCCATGGCACGGCTTGCCAACAGAACACCGGGCAATGCCACTGCTGCACGCAATATTGCCCGGCGGCGAATATGTTTGGCCGGCTTGAGTTCGCCGCTACTCACGCTGGAAAAATGGTGCTCGGATCGTGGTGACACTTGGAACCCCTTGCAAATTTGCGCCATCACTGGACTGCCCCATTCAAGGTGTCGGGGCTGATAATTGGTGCATGACGTGCCTGTAATAGAATTACACTTTTGATATGTATACACTTTCTCACTTGAAAATACCCTCGCCGCTGGCCTCGGGCGTCAGGCGCGCCCTCAGCAGCGCCAGGGGGTGTGTTTTCAGGCTCAGCCGGGTGGTCACGTAATCCTCCACCATTTCCTCGCCTTGCGTCATCTCGGGCAGGTATGCGGCGGGCTCGTGCAGGATCTCCTCGCCCAGATCCCCGGTGAAAAGGGGCAAGGGCCGGTCCGCCGTCAGCGCCTTGGCCTGCCAGAGCGCCTCGCGCCGGCTCAACCCCTCGCTGGCAAAGCAATCGGCCTCGGCGAGCCGTGTGATGACGCCGGGCGGCAGCCCCGCGCGCCGCCAGACATCGCCGGGCGTGCCATAGCCATTGCCGCGCGCCGCGCTCAGCCAAGTGGCGCTTTCCTCGTCAATGCCCTTGATCTGGCGATAGCCCAGCCGCAGGGCCAGCCCGCCCATCCCATCGGGCTCGACCGTATTGTCCCAGAAACTTGCGTTGATGCAGACGGGGCGCACGGTCACGCCATGCTCGCGCGCGTCGCGCACGATCTGGGCGGGCGCATAGAACCCCATCGGCTGCGCGTTCAGCAGCGAGCAGGCAAAGATCGCGGGGTGGTGGCACTTGATCCAGGCCGACGCATAGACCAGCAGCGCGAAACTGGCGGCATGGCTTTCGGGAAATCCATAGCTGCCAAACCCCTCGATCTGGGCAAAACAGCGCTGGGCGAAATCGTCCTCATAGCCATTCGCCTTCATGCCGCGCAAGAACAGCGTGCGAAACTCGCTGATATTGCCCAGTTTCTTGAACGTGGCCAGCGCGCGGCGCAGCCTGTCGGCCTGATCGGGGGTAAATCCAGCGCCGACGATGGCGATCTGCATCGCCTGCTCCTGAAACAGCGGCACGCCCAGCGTCTTGCCCAGCACCGCCCCCAACGCGTCCGAGGGAAAGCTGACCTTTTCCTCGCCGTTGCGGCGGCGGATATAGGGGTGGACCATATCCCCCTGAATGGGGCCGGGACGGATGATCGCGACCTCGATCACCAGATCATAGAAGCAGCGCGGCCGCATGCGTGGCAAGAAGTTCATCTGCGCGCGGCTCTCGACCTGAAAGACACCGACACTGTCTGCGCGGCAGAGCATGTCGTAGACGCGCCCGTCCTCGGGCGGCAGCGTGGCGAGGCTGTAACTGCGCCCATGATGCTGCGCCAGCAGGCCGAACGCCTTGCGGATGCAGGTCAACATGCCCAAGGCCAGCACATCGACCTTGAGGATGCCCAAGGCCTCGATATCGTCCTTGTCCCAGCAGATCACCGTGCGCCCCTCCATCGAGGCATTCTCGACCGGCACCAATTCATCCAGTCGCCCCTCGGTGACGACGAAACCGCCGACATGCTGGCTCAGGTGTCTTGGAAACCCCTCGATTTCATGCACCAAGGCCATCGTCTGCTTTAGCCGGGGATCGTCGGGATCAAGGCCGATTTCCTGCATCCGCTCGCGCTCTACCGCTCCGGTCGAGAAAAACCCCCACAGCTGCGAGCTGAGCGCGCCGATGGTATCCTGAGACAGCCCCATCGCGCGTCCCACCTCGCGGATCGCGCGCTTGCCGCGATAGTGGATCACGGTTGCACAGAGGCCCGCGCGGTGGCGGCCATAGCGCTCGTAGATATGCTGGATCACCTCCTCGCGGCGCTCATGCTCGAAATCGACGTCTATGTCGGGTGGCTCGTCGCGCGCCTCGCTGACGAACCGCTCAAAGACCATCGTTCCGATCTCTGGGCTGACCGAGGTGACGCCAAGGCAGTAGCAGACCACCGAGTTGGCTGCCGATCCGCGCCCTTGGCACAGGATACCGCGCTCGCGCGCGAAGGCGACGATATCGCGCACTGTCAGGAAATAGGGCTCGTATTTCAGCTTGGCGATCAGGACCAGCTCATGCTCGAGCAGCTTGCGCACCCGCGCGCTTGCCCCTTGGGGATAGCGCCACGTCAGCCCCTCTTCGGCCAAGCGGCGCAGGCGGGCGGTTGGCGTCTCTCCTTGCGCGATCTCGCTGGGATATTCATAGCGCAGACTGCCGAGGCAAAAGCTCAGCGATGCCGCCACTTCTCCGGCCCGCGCCACCGCGCCCTCGTGACCCTTGAAGAGGCGCCGCATCTCGGCTTCGCTGCGCAGGCGGCACTCGCCATTGGCCAGCGCGGCGCGCCCCAGATCATCGACGCGCACACCCGTGCGCACCGCCGTCAGCACATCGGCAAGGCGGCGGCGCCGCCCATGATGCATGCGGGGCATCGCGCTGGCGATGGTCTCGACCCCGAGGGATGCAGCCAGCCGGGCCTGCGCCTCAAAGCGGCGCGCATCGCGCCCGTCATACTGCGGCGCCATCACGAGAAACATATGACGCCTAAGGGTTTGGACGACCCGGCGCGCATGTTTGCGCCATGCCGCATGACCCCCATCAGGCGCGTGCAGCAGCAGCGTAAGACCCTCGGCACCCTTCAGAAGATCATCAAGATGAAGCTCGCACTCCCCCTTGGGCGCCCGCCTGCGGCCCGTGGTCAACAGGCGACAAAGGCTGGCCCAGCCGGTGCGATCCCGCGGCAGCGCGGTCAGGGTCAGCCCCTCGGTCAGCACCAGCCGCGCGGCAGGGATAAGGCGCGGCACGGTCGCCCAAGCGGGCACGCCGGGCTGTGGCGCGGGCGGGCCGATGGGACCATCCCGCGCCTCCAGCGCCTGCCGTTCGGCCACATGGCGGGCGATCTCGCGCGCCGCCGCATAGGCCCGCACGATGCCTGCGACGGTGTTGTCATCGGCAATGGCAATGGCTGGCAGACCCAGAAGCGCGGCACGCTGCATATACTCCTCAGGGTGCGATGCCCCGGTGAGAAAGGTGAAATTGCTGAGGGCCGAAAGCTCGGCGAAGGGGGGGTGATCTCGCATGACGAGTCACCTTATATTCACTTTTTGTTCTTATGCCGAGTCCCTATGACAAGGGATTATTCCAAAACGCCATTGGTGCTACGGCTGCTCGGGTTCGCACGGGCCGCCGGTAAAGCAGCGGTGCGCCTTGTCCAGCATGTCAGGCTCGGGCGCAAAGAATGCGTCACCGCCGCAGGGATCGACCGTCAGGGTGAGCCCCTCGGCGTCCTGCCGCACGAAGGCCAGCACGTCCCCGCCTGCGGGTGGCTGGGCGCACCAGGGGCCAAAGCATTTGCTGATCAGGGTGACCGGCCCTTCGAAAGGGCGGTTGAAGCCGATGCGCCCCAGCGCCTCGCCAGATATCCGCGCGGGGATCCGCGTCTCGGGCGGGGCGGCCTGCTGATCGGCCATATCCACCTCGGGCAAGAGGGACGCGTCGAACTCGAGCGTGCCGTGCAACGCGAAATATGTCTCGGGGGCGGAATTGACCCGCTCAAACGTTCTGGCGAGATCATGGGGCAGGCAAGACAGCGCAGTGGCGGGGCCAGCAACCGCAAGGCCGAGCAGCATGGCAGTGGCAGTGCGTATCATAGCAGATCCTTGAATTCAGAGAGAACGGAGGCATAGACCGCGCGCTTGAACGGCACGATCTGCGCGACCAGATCATCTGCGGGCAGCCAGCGCCATTCGGAAAATTCAGGGTGCGCCGTGGCGATGTCGATCTGGGCATCTTGGCCTAGAAACCGCATGAGAAACCATGTCTGTTCCTGTCCGCGATAGCGACCCTTCCACATGCGCGGCACCAGATCATGGGGCAGATCATAGCGCACGGCCCCCGTCGTTTCAGCCTCGATGCGGACAAGATCGGCGGTCACGCCGGTTTCCTCGACAAGCTCGCGCACGGCCGCGTCGCGGACCGTCTCGCCGGGATCGACGCCGCCTTGCGGCATTTGCCAGGCGGGCTGCGGGGTGTCGATGCGCTGCCCGACAAAGACCTCGCCCCGCGCGTTGGCCAGCATCACACCGACGCACGGACGATAGGGCAGAAGGGCGATTTCGTCAGGGGTCATCTGGGTGGCCTTGGGCAGGAAACGCATAACGCTGAGCGGTGCGGGGGCAATACGCCCGGCCACTCGCACGTGAGCAGCCGGGCGAAAATGTTGCTTGGCGCCCTCTTACTTGGGGCCGTTCAGCGTGGTCAGACCCTTGAGGATATCGACCGCATAGGCCAGTTGATAATCCTCTTCGCGCAGCTTTGCGCTTTCCTCGGCACGCTCGCGCGTCTCCTCGATATGCTTGATCTCGTCCTCGGTCAGGCTGTCGTTGCCGAGGCTGCCGCGCAGATCAGCTTCCGAGCGCAGGAGCGGCGGCACGCTGCTTTCGCTCTCTTCCTCGCTTTCTGGGGCGCGGCGAGGCTGTGCAACGAGGATATCGGGCGACACGCCAAGCGCCTGAATCGATCGGCCAGAGGGCGTGTAATAGCGCGAGGTGGTCAGACGCATTGCCCCGTCACCGCGCAGGGGCATGACCGTCTGGACCGACCCCTTGCCAAAGCTCTTGGTGCCCACGACGACAGCGCGGTTGTGATCCTGAAGCGCACCGGCGACGATCTCGGACGCCGAAGCCGAGCCACCGTTGATCAGCACGACGATGGGCTTGCCCTCCGCCAGATCCCCCGGCGTCGCGTTGAAACGCTCGCCATCCTGGGCCTCGCGGCCACGGGTGCTGACGATTTCACCCTTTTCAAGGAATGCGTCCGACACCTTGATCGCCTGATTGAGCAAACCACCGGGGTTGTTGCGCAGATCGATGACAATGCCGTTGATCTGGTCGATGCCGCCAGCTTTCTCGATCTCTTCGGCCAGCCCGTCCTCGAGGTTTTGATAGGTCTGGTCGCTGAAGCTCGAGACGCGCAGCACCACGGCCTTCTGCTCGGTCCGGGCGCGCACGGCAGTGACCTTGATCGTGTCGCGGATGATGGACAGATCGAATGGCTCGGCCTCGCCCTCGCGCACAACGGTGATGACGATCTCGCTGCCCACGGGGCCGCGCATCATGTCGACTGCCTCGTCAAGATTGAGGCCCAGCACGCTTTCGCCATCGACATGGGTAATATAATCGCCCGATTCGACCCCCGCGTTGAAGGCGGGCGTCCCGTCGATGGGCGAGACAACCTTGACGAAGCCCTCTTCCTGCGTCACCTCGATCCCGAGACCGCCGAATTCACCGCGCGTCTGCGCCTGCATGTCCTCCGCATCTTCGGGTGGCAAGTAACTGCTGTGCGGGTCAAGCGAGGTGAGCATGCCGTTGATGGCCGCCTCGATCAAATCGCCCTCGTCCACGTCTTCGACATATTGCGCCCGGATCCGCTCGAAAATGTCGCCAAAGAGGTCCAGCTGTTCATAGACATTGGTGTTGCGCTGCGTCTCTTGGGCCATGAGGGGGGCGGCGACCTGCGTGGTCACGATCACTCCGGCGAGGGTGCCGGCACCGGCAGCCATCAGGAATTTCTTCATTGCTCACTCATCCTTGTCTGTCTTGAACCACAGCGCGGGATCCACGGCGGTGTCATCTTGCCTGACCTCAATATAGAGGGTTTGCGTCCACTCGGTAGCTGCTTCCAGCAGCTCGGCGGGCACGATTTCGTCATCGCTGGCCCTGCCCGATGTCCCGAGACCCCCCATGAGGCCCACGGGACTGCCACCCGGCAGCACCTCACCCGTCTCGCCATAGACCACGTCCATTCCTGCAAAGACCAGCAGAATCCCGGATTGCGGTTCCAGAATGGCGACATTTCCGTAATCCAGCAAGGGGCCGCGATAGCGCAGCGTCGCGGCGGCCGGTGTGGTCACCAGCGCGCGGGGCGGCGCGGCCATCACGATGCCGGGTCGGGTGATGCCGGCTGCGTCCGCCTCGCCCGCGCGGCGCAGGATGCGGCCCTCGACGGGCAGGGGCAACTGGCCCTTGCGATCGGTGATACCCGGCAGGCTGCCCGGCGCCTCGTCCACGGCGATCTGGCTCAGCCCACTGGCAAACCCGTCCAGCGATTCGGCCGATGCGATCAGCAGCGCGGTCCTGACCGGATCCTCGGTAAAGCGGCGGGGCAGGTCGGTGCGTTCGGCAATCGCCTGACTGAGCTGCGTGCGCGCCTCCTGCGCGGTCGCCAGCCCCTCCGCCAGCTTGTCCGCCGCGCTTTGCTGCAAGGCACGGAGCGCGGCCAGCTCTTCGAGATCAGCCCGCAGCACGGCGGCTTGCGCGTTGAGCGCGGGCGTCACATCGGCCAAGAGCATGCCCGACCGCGCAGTGCCGACGGGCCCCGAGGGATGCAGCAGCGTCACAGGCGCGGGCGTCGCGTTGATCGAGCCGAGAACACCCAGGAGCTGCGCGATCTCGGCCTCGCGTGAGGCCAGATCAAGCTCCAGCGTCTGGGCGCGGACCGCCGCCTGCCGCATCCCGACGCGCATCGCGCGCAGCCCCGCCTCGAAGGCGCGCACCGTCTGGCTGAGCGCCTTGACCCGGCTGGCGGCGCCATCGGCCTCGTCGAGCGCGCGCGTTGCCTCGGCCAGCATGTCAGAGGCGGTGCGCGCCTCGTCGCCGGCATCCCCCTGCCCAAGGGCGACTAGCGGCGCGCAGGCCAAGGCCGCTGCGGCGATCCAGCGAATCATTCAGGCGTGCCTGGCGGCGACGTGACCAGCGACCGGCCCGTCATCTCGGGCGGTGTCTCAAGCCCCATCAGCGCCAGAAGGGTCGGGGCCAGATCGCTGAGCCGCCCATCACTGAGCGCCGCGCCCTCGGGGCCGCCGATCAGGATGGCGGGCACGGGGTTGGTGGTGTGGGCTGTGTGCGGCGCGCCGGTGACCTCGTCGATCATCGTCTCGCAATTGCCGTGATCGGCCGTGACGATCATGGCGCCGCCCGCCTGCTTCAGCGCCTCGATCACTCGGCCGAGGCCTGTATCCACCGCCTCGCAGGCGGCGATTGCCGCGGCCAGATCGCCGGTATGACCCACCATGTCGGGATTGGCGTAATTGGCGATGATAAGGTCATAGCCTTCGCCGATGGCCCGCGTCAGATGATCCGTGACCTCGGGCGCCGACATCTCGGGTTGCAGATCATAGGTGGCGATACGCGGCGAGGAGGCCATGTAGCGATCCTCGCCCTGCTCTGGGGCCTCGCGGCCGCCATTGAGAAAGAAGGTGACATGCGGATACTTCTCGGTTTCCGCGATGTGAAACTGCCGCAGGCCCTGCTTTGCGACCCAGATGCTGAGCGTGTTGTCTGGCATCTCGTCGGGAAAGATGCAGTCCATATAGGTTTTGTGCCGCGCGGAGTAGTCGGTAAATCCGCTGACGATCGCGAATTCGGGCCTGCGTCCGGTGTCGAAATCGTCAAACTCGGGATCGGCGAAGGCGGCCAGAATCTCGCGCGCACGGTCGGCGCGGAAGTTGAGGCACATCAGCCCGTCGCCATCCGACATGCCGGCATATTGACCCAGAACACGCGGCTTGATGAATTCATCGGTGCGGCCCTTGCCATAGGCATTGTCGATCGCCTCGGCTGCGGTCTCGGCGTGATAGCCTTCGGCGGCGGCGATGGCGGCATAGGCGAGCGATACGCGCTCCCACCTGTTGTCGCGATCCATCGCGTAATAGCGCCCGGACACGGTCGCGATGCGCGCACCAAGGGGCAGGGCCTCCTGCAACTCGTCAAGGTAGGACATCGCCGAGACCTGCGCGACGTCGCGCCCATCGGTAAACGCATGGATGGCAACCGGAATGCCCTCGCCGGCCAGCGCGCGGGCGGCGGCGATCATATGGCTGATATGCGAATGCACGCCCCCATTCGACAGCACGCCCATGAGATGGGCAGTGCCGCCCGAGGCGCGCATCGCGTCGATAAAGCGGCGGATGCCGGGAAGGGCGGCAAAGGTGCCCGTCTCGACCGCGCGGTCGATGCGGCGCAGATCCATCTCAATGATGCGGCCCGCGCCGATGTTGAGGTGCCCGACCTCGGAATTGCCCATTTGCCCCTCGGGCAGGCCCACGTCGAGGCCATGCGTGACCAGCCGAGCATTGGGGCAGGACGCCATCGCGGCGTCGAAGTTCGGCGTGAGGGCAAGCGCGGGTGCGTTGCCCTCGGTCCGCTCTGACAAGCCCCAGCCGTCGAGGATGCATAGAACCACGGGTTTGGGGGTGCTCATCTGCTGCTCCGGAATGTGACTGCCTGCCTCGTTCTACTGAAGATGGCGGGGCTTTGAAACAGGGCGCGGATTGGTGGTTGCGCTAAACCTGCCGCGCGTGGGGCGGCTAGCCATGCAATTTGAGTATTTTTGCCAAGATGAAGCCAAAGCTCGCGCCCAACCATCAGGCCCGGTGATATGGTCCGCCAGCAAGGATGGTGGTGGCACGATAGATCTGCTCGGCCAGCATGACGCGCGCCAGCATGTGGGGCCAGACCATCGCGCCGAAGGACAGGCTGAAATCCGCCGTGGCGCGCAGTCCGGCGTCGATGCCGTCGGCGCCGCCGATGACAAAGGCCAGATCGCCGCGTCCGGCATCGCGCCACTCGGCCAACTGGTGGGCGAATTTCGGTGACGGGGTGAGCTTGCCGCGTTCGTCCAAGGCGATGCGCACGGCGCCTTGGGGCAGGGCGCGCTCCAGCAGGGCCGCCTCGGCGGCTGGGCCGCCGCCCTTCTTGTCCTCGACTTCGTGTAGGCTGGTGGGCCCTAGGCCAAGCGCGCGCCCGGTGCGATCGGCGCGCGCAATATAGTCGTCAAAGAGGGCGCGCTCGGGGCCGGCACGCATCCGGCCCACCGCGCAGATATGCAGACGCATCAGCCGGGGTTGGCGGGCGATGATACCTCGGCTGCGGGTCCACCTGCGGGAACCCACATCTTTTCGAGTTGGTAGAACTCGCGCACTTCGGGGCGAAAGACATGGACGATTACATCGCCCGTGTCGATCAGGACCCAATCACCCGTCTCGCGGCCCTCGGTGCGGCTGGCGCGGCCAAGGTCATGCTTGAGCTTGTCGACGAGCTTCTCGGCGATGGCGCTGACCTGGCGTGACGAGCGGCCCGAGCAGATGACCATGTAATCCCCGATGGCCGACTTGCCGCGCAGATCGACCTGCACGATGTCTTCGGCCTTGTCGGCATCCAGCGACGCAAGAACAAGCGCAAGCTGCTGCTGACTGGTTGCGGTATCGGATGTTGCGGGGCTAGGTCCCCCGGTCTTGGTGGCGGTATCGGCGGCGGTGGCCGCGTGGGCGGAAATGGACAGAACGTCGTCCTCCTGGCTGCGCACCTGATGCTGCCCCGGTGCCGGACATGGGATGAAAATAGCGATAGCGCGGGCAAGTTTCAACAAAGCATGGTCATAGATCGCGCCTGTCAGCAAAAACACGTTATCCGCAAGGCGCCTTGCGGCGTCAATCGATTGGTAATGGGGGCGCTTTTTCGTCATCGCCCAGCATCCGCACCTCGCGCTGGGGGAAGGGAATCGAGATGCCATTGGCCTGAAACGCGTCCCACAGGGCCAGATAGACGTTGCCGCGGATATTGGTCAGGCCCTGCGTGGGGTCGCGAATCCAGAATCGCAGGATGTAATCGACACTGCTGTCCCCAAAGCCGACGATATGGCAAACCGGCGCCTTCATGCTGAGCACGCGCGGCACGCTTGCGGCGGCGTCTATGGCGATCTGGCGCACCTTGTGCGGGTCATCGCCGTAGGCTGTGCCGAAATAGATGTCGAGCCGCACGAACTCGTTGGAGTGTGACCAGTTGACCACCTGGCTGGTAATCAGATCCTCGTTCGGGATCAGGTATTCCTTGCCATCGCGGGTGATCACGCTGACGTAACGCGCGCCGAGGCTGTTGATCCAGCCGAATGTCTCGCCAAGACTGATGACGTCGCCCGGCTTGATCGACTTGTCCAGCAGGATGATGACACCGGAGACAAGGTTCGACACCACCTTTTGCAAGCCGAACCCGAGGCCGACACCAATGGCACCCGAAAGGACGGCGAGGCCCGTCAGATCGATGCCGACCGTGCGAAGCCCGATGAAGAACGCCGCCCCATAGAGCAGGACCTGGAGAAACTTGACCGCGAGAACCTGCATTGAGGGTGAAATCTCGTCATTGCGCGCGATCCGGGCCGAGGTTGTCCGCGACAGTAGCCGCGCGGCAAAGAAAAGCACCCCGAGAATGAAGATCGCCTGCACGACCAGCCAGACCGAGATGCGTGTCTCGCCCAAATGCAGCGCCAGGCTGTCCATCAGACGCTGTGCATCGTCCGTCAGCTCCAGAACGATGAGCGTCGCCCAGATCCAGCCCGCGTAGCGCACGATGCCGCGCAGAAATCCGTTTGCGATCAGCCGTGTGACGAAGGTAATCACCAGCCAGGCCAGCGCCAGGCTGGCTGCAATCTCGATCAGGTACGATCGGCTGGGCCATGTCACCTCCTGCATGACGGCGAAGGTCAGCCAGGCCAACATCATGAAAAAGATCAGGCGCAGGCGCCGGTGAATCATGACCAGCAGGCGCATGCGCCATTTGGGCCAGCCCTCGCGCGTGCGCATCCATGCATGCATACGCGGGCCGAGGAGCACGCTGAGGATATGCGCAACGACGATCAGCGCCAGAATGATCCCGATCTGATAGGCATTCCACGGGCGCAACAGCGCCGTCGAAAACGCATGTGCCTGCGTCCAGAGGTCGAACGCGATGTCCTGTGCCTGCTCGATCGGCGGAAGTGTTGGGTCCAATTCCATGACGTTCAGATTTGCATGCACCGCATGGCGCAGCAAGGCGGGACTGGACAGGCGCGCGGCTTTTGCGTTTGCTGGGCAGGCCCAATCAAAGGTGCCTTGCCATATGACCACCGCCCTGATCACTCATGCCGCATGCCTCGATCACCGCGTTCCCGAGGGGCATCCCGAGTGCGCCGCGCGCCTTGTCGCCGTGCTGGGCGCCCTCGAGGACAAGGCGCTGCTGCGCTTCGACGCCCCGCTGGCGACGGATGCACAGTTGCGGGCGGTGCATCCGCAGGCGCATATCGACGCGCTCGAGGCGATGATGCCGGATGCGGGCGGCGTGCCCATCGACGGGGATACGTGGATTTCGCCGGGCTCCATGCGTGCGGCGCGGCGCGGCGCGGGCGGCGCAATCAGCGGCGTCGATAGGGTGATGTCGGGTGGCGCGCAGAACGCCTTTGTCGCCACGCGCCCGCCCGGCCACCACGCCGAGCCGTCGCAGGCGATGGGGTTTTGCCTCTTGGGCAATGTGGCGGTCGCGGCCAATCATGCGCTTGACCATCATGGCCTCAGCCGTGTCGTGATCGTCGATTTCGACGTGCATCACGGCAATGGCACACAGGAAATGACCCAAGGCGACGCGCGCATCGCTTATCTGTCCAGCCACCAGATGCCCCTTTTCCCCGGCACCGGTCATCCGTCAGAGACCGGCGTGGATGGCAACGTGGTGAACGTCGCACTGTCCTCGGGCGCGGGCTGCAAGGCGTTTCGCGCCGCCATGACGGATATCATCCTGCCCGCTGCCGATGCTTTTGCCCCGCAGCTGGTGCTCGTTTCGGCCGGCTTCGACGCGCATCGGGACGATCCGCTTGCGGGCCTGATGCTGGACACCGCCGACTTCGTCTGGATCACCGAGGCGCTGTGCGATCTGGCCGACAGGCACTGCGGCGGCAAGTTGGTGTCCTGCCTTGAGGGCGGCTACGATCTGGATGCGCTGGCCGCCAGCGCCGCGGCTCATGTGGATGTGCTCATCGCGCGGGGTGGCAAGGGCTGAGCGCTCTCCAGCTTTCATTGTTCCAAAAATACTCAAGAGCACCGCAAGACACCGCCGCGCCGGCGCTTGCCAGTGGGGCGCGCCCATGCCACGAAAGGCGCCAATTCGCAGCGGAGGAACCCCATGCGCGCCGGCCTTTCGCTTTTGTGTCTTACCTATGTGCTCAGCCAGTTCTACCGCGCGTTTCTCGCCGTTCTCGGCGGCGTGCTCCAGCGCGATATCGGCGCGGGGCCCGATGATCTTGCGACGGCTTCGGGGCTGTGGTTCCTCGCGTTTGCCTTGGCTCAACTGCCGGTCGGCTGGGCGCTTGACCGGCTCGGGCCGCGGCGCACGACTTCGGCAGTGCTGCTGGTCGGCGGGGCGGGCGGCGCGCTTCTCTTTGCCTTGGCCGCGGCGCCGGTGCATATCAATATCGCCATGATGCTGATCGGGGCCGGCTGCGCGCCGGTGCTGGTCTCGGCCTATTACATCCTTGCGCGGCAGGGCAGCCCTGCGCAATTCGCCACGATGGCGGCGCTGCTGCTGGCTATTGGCTCGGTCGGAAATCTGGGCGCGTCATGGCCGATGGCCTACGCGGTCGAGACCGTGGGCTGGCGCTTTGCCCTCGTTATTCTGGCTGGGCTGACCGCGCTGGCGGCAGGGGCGGTCTTCGTGATCGTGCGCGACCCCGAGGCACCCGTGGACGGCCGGCGCGGATCGATTCTGGACTTGCTGAAAATGCGGGCCCTCTGGCCGATCATCCCGATGATGTTCGTCTGCTATGCCCCCGCTGCCGCCGTGCGGGGCCTGTGGATCGGCCCCTATCTCGGCGATAGCTTCGGCCTCACCACGACGCAGATCGGGCAGGCATCGCTGGTGATGGGCATCGCGATGATCTGCGGCACGCTCATCTGCGGCCCGCTCGACCGGGTCTTTGGCACCCATAAATGGGTTATCCTCGTCAGCAATGTCCTGTGCGCGCTGTCCGCGCTGGCGCTGTCGGCCCTTGTCGGTCACAGCGCGGCGCTGGGGATCGTGCTCTGCGCGGCGATTGGCCTTTTCGGCAGCACCTTCCCGGTGATGATCGCCCACGCGCGCGGGTTCTTTCCCGCACATCTGGCGGGGCGGGGCGTGACGCTGATGAACCTTTTCGGCATCGGCGGCGTGGGGTTGACGCAGCTTGCATCGGGCAGCATCCATGCAGGCGTTTCCGCCGGGCCCGGCGCGCTTGCAGCCTATCAGGTACTCTTTGCCTTTTTCGGAATTGTGACATTGATCGGGGCCGTGGCCTATCTTTTCAGCCGCGACGCGCCCGCCTGACCCCTTTCCTATGGTCGCGAGGCGCGATATGACGCCCGCAGCCATACCGGATTTTGCATCAGGAGTTATCACAGATGGGCTACAGGGTCGCCGTCGTCGGCGCCACGGGCAACGTGGGCCGCGAAATGCTGAACATTCTGGCCGAGCGCCAGTTCCCCGCCGACGAGGTCGTCGCGCTGGCCAGCCGAAAATCGCTGGGCAGCGAAGTCAGCTATGGTGACAAGACGCTCAAGACCAAGGATCTCGACACCTTCGATTTCACAGGCTGGGACATCGCACTGTTTGCCATCGGCTCGGATGCGACCAAGATCTACGCCCCCAAGGCGGCCAAGTCGGGCTGCATCGTGATCGACAACAGCTCGCTCTATCGCTACGACGCGGACGTTCCGCTGGTCGTCCCCGAGGTCAATCCCGAGGCGGTCGAAATGGTGCACAAGCGCAACATCATCGCCAACCCTAACTGCTCGACCGCGCAGATGGTCGTGGCGCTCAAGCCGCTGCATGACCGCGCGCGCATCAAGCGTGTCGTCGTCAGCACTTATCAATCGGTCAGCGGCGCGGGCAAAGAGGGCATCGACGAGCTTTGGGATCAGACCAAGTCGATCTACAACCCGACCGACGACAAGCCCGCCAAGAAATTCACCAAGCAGATCGCCTTCAACGTGATCCCGCATATCGATGCCTTCATGGACAGCGGCGACACCAAGGAAGAGTGGAAGATGGTCGCCGAGACCAAGAAGATCGTCGACCCCAAGATCAAGGTCACCGCGACATGCGTGCGCGTCCCGGTCTTTGTCGGCCACTCCGAGGCGATCAACATCGAGTTCGAGGAATTCCTCGACGAGGATGAGGCGCGCGACATCCTGCGTGAGGCACCGGGCATCATGGTGATCGACAAGCGGCAGGACGGTGGCTACGTGACTCCCGTTGAATGTGTTGGCGACTTTGCGACCTTTATCAGCCGCATCCGTCAGGACAGCACGATCGACAACGGTCTGAACCTCTGGTGCGTCAGCGACAACCTGCGCAAGGGTGCGGCCCTCAACGCCGTGCAGATCGCCGAGACGCTGGGCCAGCGCGTGCTGAAAAAGGGCTGACCGGCTCTGCCGTGTCTCGGCGCCATCCGCGCTGGGATACGGCGTTAGTCCGCGCGGCTGTCATGGTTTGCCTTGCCGGTGCAAGGCAAGCCATCACAAGTACTGTTGTGAAAAACATCCATATCATGACGCCAGAGTGCCCCGCCCGCGTTAAGATAGCGTAAATCCGCGCATTCTTGCTGAAACTCGCTTGCAATCGGGCCTCATGCGCCAAAGATGCGTCGGACATTTCCGGAGAGTTCATCATGCGCGCCTCAATCCCCACTCTACTGCTGACGCTCGCCCTGCCGGGCACGGCCCTCGCGGACGATATTGCGCTGACCAGCCGCGTCTCGGCGGTAACGCTCTATCCGCAAGGCGCGACCATCGAGCGTGACGTCACCTTCGAGGCACCTGCGGGGCAGCATGATCTGATACTCGTCGATTTGCCCCAGGACACCGATCTGACGACCTTGCGCGCCAGCGTCAGCGGTGCCGAGATGGGCAGCGTCACCACCCGCCGCACCGCGCAGTTGCCCCGGAGCGAGGATCAGAGCGCGGCGATCGAGGCCGCCCGCGAAGAGGTGGAGCGCCGCGAAGAGGCGCTCGAGGCGGCGCGCGCCGATATTGCGCGCCTTCGCCTCGCAGTCGATGCGGCCGATGCGCAGGCCACGTTCCTGGCGAAGCTGGGGCAGGGCGAGGGGATCGCATCGCAGGGCGTCGATACGCTGCGCGACATGGCGCAGATGATCGGGCAGCAGACGCTTGCCGCGCGCGAGACGGCCCATGATGCCGCCCGCCAGGCGGCCGAGGCAGAGCGCGGGTTGGAGGACCAGATCGACGCCCTGAAGGACGCGCGCCAGGCGCTTGCCGCGCTGGTTCCCGAGGATGAGGACCGCGCGATGCTGGCCGTCTCGATCACTGCAGAGGCCCAGACCAGTGGTACCCTCAGCATCAGTTACCAGACGTGGAATGCCGGATGGTCGCCCGTCTATGACATGACGCTGACGCGTGAAACGGGCGCTCTGGATATTGCGCGTGGCGCATATGTGACGCAATCCACCGGCGAGAATTGGCAGGATGTCGCGCTGACCCTCTCGACAGTGCGCCCCAGCGGTCAGACCCGGCCCAGCCAGATCGACCCGCTCCTGCGCCGGATCGGCCCGCCCCCGCAGATCATGCGCAAGGAGGCGCTGGGCGCGCAGATGGACAGTATGGCGATGGAGGAGCCTGCCGCCGAGTCGGCGCGCGCGCCCGCCGCAGTCACCGCATCGGCGGCGTTCGACGGCCTTGCTGTGACATATGATTATGCCCCGGCCGTTTCCGTCGCCTCGGGGGCAGACGCGCTGCGCATCGCGCTGGGCACCCTCAACACCCAGGCGACGGTGCAGGCCCGCGCCGTGCCGCTCTACGACAGCAGCGCATTCCTCATGGCCGAGTTCACCAATGACACGGGCGAGCTGATCCTGCCGGGCGAGACGCATCATTATCTGGGCGAGACCTATGTGGGCCAGACCATGGGTGAGCTGATCGCGTCAGGTGCCACCAGCTAGGCGTCCTTTGGCCCGATCGACGGGCTGACCCTGACGCGCAAGGTGCTCGACCGCGAAGAGGGTGACAGCGGTCTGATCCGGAAGTCCAGCGACCTTACCGAGACCGCCCGCATCGAAGTTGAAAACCTGACGGGCGAGGCATGGCCACTGCGCGTGCTCGACCGCGTGCCCTACTCCGAACAGGAAGATCTGCAAATCGACTGGCAGGCAGAGCCGCGCCCGGATGAGGTGGATGTCGAGGACCAGACGGGCGTCATGGCGTGGGAGTTCGATCTCGAACCCGGCGCGATGCGCACGCTGCTGCTGGAGTACGCGATGCAATGGCCCGAGGATCAGGTTCTGCAATAGGCGCGGGCGCCCTGGCTTCATCTTGGCAAAAATACTCAAATTCCGCCGGATGAATTATGGAGTCACGCTTTTGTCTTGAGGCTTCGGCTAGGGGCGAGGCGCGCGCATCTTCCAGCTCGTGCGCCGCGCTTGAGGTGTGCGGATAAGGCGCTCAGAGATCCTTGCGCGCGCTCAGCGCCGCGCTGATCGTGCCGTCATCGAGGTAATCAAGCTCGCCGCCGATGGGCACGCCTTGGGCGAGCGAGGTCAGGCGGACGCGGCCTTCGATCTGGTCGGCGATGTAATGGGCGGTGGTCTGCCCGTCGATCGTGGCAGCGAGGGCGAGGATCACTTCCTCGATGCCCTCCTCGTCCAGTCGGCGCATCATCTGCGGAATGCGCAGCTGCTCAGGGCCGACCTGGTCAAGCGCGCTCAGCGTGCCGCCAAGCACGTGATAGCGCCCCTTGTAAGCTCCGCCGCGCTCCATCGCCCAGAGGTCCGACACGCTTTCGACAATGCAGAGCATGCCATTGGCCCGCTTGGGCGCGAGGCAGATATCACAGATTTCGGTGGTGCCGATATTTCCGCATCTGGCACATTCGCGCGCCGTCGCCGCAACCGTCTGCATCATGTCGGCCAAGGGCAGCAGCTTCATCTCGCGCTTGGCGATCAGGTGCAGCACCGCGCGCCGCGCTGAGCGCGGGCCAAGGCCCGGCAGGCGCGACATCATCTCGATCAGGCTGTCGATATCGCGGGTCGAGTTCAAACCGGAACTCCTGGCATGAGGCGGCGCCGCCTTCGGCGAGAGTATTTATAGAACAATGAAAGACAGGCGCGGCGTGTCAGAACGGCAGCTTCATGTCAGCAGGCAGGCCCATGCCTTC
This sequence comes from Roseovarius sp. D0-M9, assembly GCF_037083805.1. Lineage (NCBI taxonomy): Bacteria > Pseudomonadati > Pseudomonadota > Alphaproteobacteria > Rhodobacterales > Roseobacteraceae > Roseovarius > Roseovarius sp. D0-M9. The sequence goes on from NZ_JBAPKZ010000018.1 coordinate 43,638, forward strand.
GGTCAGCTTGCTCATTTCCTCCTGAGCGCGGTCGCTGGCCTTGCCTTGGGCATCCTTGATCGCCGCGAGGATAAGGTCTTCGACGACCTCCTTGTCGTCACCGGAAAAGATGCTGGGGTCGATGTCGAGGCTCTTCAATTCGCCCTTGCAGGTGGCGACCGCCTTGACGAGGCCGGCGCCGCTTTCGCCAGTCACCGTCATCGTGTGCATCTCTTCCTGCATCTCGGCCATCTTGGCCTGCATTTCCTGCGCGGCCTTCATCATCTTGGCCATGTCGCCCATCTGGCCCAGTCCCTTGAACATGTCGATCTCCGATTGCTGAGGATGTTTGTAGATAGATACGATGTTGGTAGATAGATACGGGCGCGGCCCGTCTCGCACAAGGGGTCCGCCCCTAGGGCGCGGTGCTGCCCTCTCTGGGCTTGCGGCTGGTATAGAGGATCATTCCGCCGCAAAGTGCCGCGACCGCGAGGATAAAGAGCGCGGGCGAGGCGCGGCACCCTTCGGCCATTGCGCCTGCGCGCTGGCCCTCCGGATCGGCGGCGGCGACCATCATAGTCAGGCCCGACCAGAGGACGCAGACAACGAGCGCGCCCCATGCGCTGCGCAGCAAAAGTGCGGTGACCGAGGCGGCCAGCAGGAAGAGGCTCGCCGGGCTGGAGAAGAGCGCGAGCGCCTCGCCCCATATGGTGATGGGCACGCCGTCCCAGCCGGGACGCAGCGTCTCGCAAACCTCTGCCATGGCTGCGCCGGGCGTCAGGGCTGCAGCGGCGATGATCAATCCTCTTCGAACGGGTCCCATTCATCCTCGACTTCGGGCAGGGCATCGGCCATCGCCTCATTCTCGATCTGGCGGGCCGTGCGGATTTCGATGATCTGCGCGCCGGGAAAGGCGTCCTTGACCGCCTGGACCAGTGGATGCCCCTCGGCCTCGGTGCGCAGGGCCATCTCCTCGGCATCGCGCTTGGCGGCGATGGTCTTTTCTCCGCCCTCGTTGACCAGCGTCACCGCCCAGCGATTGCCCGTCCAGCGCTGAAGCGCCGCGCCAAGGCGCTGCGCCAGATCGGCCGGCGCGTTCTCGGTCGGCACGAATTCGATGCGGCCGGGCTGATAGGCCGCCAGCTGAACGCAGGTTTCGACCTCGACCAGAAGTTTCACGTCGCGGTTGGCGCGGATCATCTCGACCACGTGGTGAAAGCTGGGGTAATGCGCCAGCGCCTCATTGGGGGCGACAGCCAGCGCCCCGCCAGCACCGTTCCCTGAAGGGGCGCTGCGCGATTGCTGCGGCTGCGCAGGCGGCGCGCTGTAGGGCGCGCTTGCAGGCTGCGCCGCGGCGCTCGTGCCGCCCGTCGGCGCGGCGCCGCCACCGCCACTCGGGGCACTGGCGGCGCCGGCGGCTGCGCCGGAGGGCACAGGCGTGTCCTTGAGCTTGCGCAAAAGCTCCTCGGGACTGGGCAGGTCGGCAACATGCGTGAGGCGGATGACGGCCATCTCGGCGGCCATCATCGCGTTCGGTGCGCCTGCGACTTCCTCGAGCGCCTTGAGCAGCATCTGCCACATGCGCGTCAGCACGCGCATCGGCAGCGCCTCGGCCATTTGCAGCCCGCGCGCCCGCTCGTCCGGGCCGATGGTCGGATCGTCGGCGGCCTCAGGCGTGATTTTGACGACCGAGGTCCAATGCGTGATCTCGGCCAGATCGCGCAGCACGGCCAGCGGGTCGGCCCCGTCGGAATACTGCGCGCCCAGTTCGGTCAGCGCGCCCGCCGCGTCGCCCTTCAGGATCAGATCAAAGAGGTCGAGAACGCGCCCCCTGTCGGCAAGGCCCAGCATCGCGCGGACCTGATCCGCGCCGGTTTCCCCCGCGCCGTGGCTGATCGCTTGATCCAGCAGCGATGTCGCATCGCGCGCCGAGCCCTCGGCGGCGCGCGTGATGAGCGCCAGCGCATCATCGGTGATCTGCGCACCTTCCTCGCCCGCAATGCGGCGCATGAGTTTCAGCATCACCTCCGGCTCGATCCGGCGCAGGTCGAACCGCTGGCAGCGGCTGAGCACGGTGACCGGAACCTTGCGGATTTCCGTCGTGGCAAAGATGAATTTCACATGCGCCGGCGGCTCTTCCAGCGTTTTCAGGAGGGCGTTGAAGGCCGAGGTGCTGAGCATATGCACCTCGTCGATGATGAAGATCTTGTAGCGCGCGCTGGCGGCGCGGTAGCTGACGGTTTCGATGATGGCGTCGCGAATGTTCTGCACGCCGGTATGGCTGGCCGCGTCCATCTCCATCACGTCGACATGGCGGCCCTCCATGATGGCGATGCAATGCTCGCACACGCCGCAGGGATCGGTGGTAGGGCCGCCCTGACCATCCGCGCCGATGCAGTTCATCCCCTTGGCGATGATGCGCGCGGTCGTGGTTTTGCCCGTGCCGCGAATGCCGGTCATGATGAATGCCTGCGCGATGCGGTCCGCCTCGAAGGCGTTGCGCAGGGTGCGCACCATAGCGTCCTGTCCGACCAGATCGGCGAAGGTTTCGGGCCGGTATTTGCGGGCCAGAACGCGGTAGCCGGTGGGGGCGGTGTCGGTCATTTGGGGCGCCTGCTGGAATCGGGAACACTTGGGCGCTCAAGGTAGTGGCAGGGCGCGCCCGCGTCCACCGCCCGCGCCGTCACAGCGCCCATAATACTGCGCCGGTCCCGATCGTGGCGATGCTCAGCAACAAGGCGAGGCGGCGGAAATTCTTGGCCTTGGTCACATCAGCCTCGCGCGAGGTGAGGCGTTTGTGCGTCTTGTCAGCATGGTGTGCGGCGACCCAGTAAATCACGATGGATGTCAGTAGAAAAAGACTGGCCACGCCCTTGGCCGCCCACGCCGGATCCAACTCTCCAAAGACGGCCTTGAGCGCAATGGCCACGCCGACAGCGCCGAGTGCAAGGCCCATCCATGAATTGAACGTGCGCTCATTGGCCATGATGGTGCGATCTTCGGCCCAGTCGGTTCGCTGCTCGGCTTTTTCGGTCTTGTTCGTGTTGCTCATGGGCAAAGTGTAATGTGGGCGCGTTGCTTTGGCGAGATTGGTTTTGCTGGCATGAGCGCGCAGGCCCGGTATAGCGTAGGGCATGAGTTCAGTACCTGAGAGGGCGCCATGATGCGAAAGGGGTTGCGCCGGAACCGCAATATGGAGGATCGCCGCCAGTCTGGCGCCGAGCCCCTGCAACGGCAGGCCGGGCGCGAGTGGCAGCCCCTCGGCTTTGCCCTCGGCACCCCCGACCTGCGCGGGTGTGCTCGCGGATACGAGCAGGGGCAAATATTCGCCTGCGATATCTTCGCCGCCGAGCGGCTTTAGGAGGGAGCGGGGGATGTCAGGCTTCGTCATCCATGCTGTGCCCGTCCTGCGCGGCATCCTTGCCATCGCGCCGCTGCCTGGGGCGGGCGGCGATTATGACGCCGATCTGGAGCATCTGCGTGATTGGCGGCCCGCGATGGTGCTCAGCATGACCGAGGCGCATGAGATGACCGCCGTGGGCGCGGCCGACCTTAACCACGCCATAGTGGCGATGGGCGCGCGCTGGGTGCATGTGCCGGTGCCCGATTTCGGGGTTCCGGATGCTGCGGGCACGGCGATCTGGCGCAAGCGGGCACCTCTGGCGATTTCGGCGCTGCGGGGCGGGGGGCGCGTGCTGATCCACTGCCGCGGCGGCTGCGGACGCTCGGGCATGGCGGCGCTGCGGCTGATGGTCGAGGCCGGTGAGCCGGCGGAGGCGGCGCTGGCACGGCTGCGTGCCGTGCGCGCCTGCGCAGTAGAGACCAGCGCGCAAAGGCGCTGGGCATTGCAAGGGACGGCGCCGGGCGATGTCGGTCCGGCCGGAAGAGACGGCTGAGAATCCCAGAACACCGCAGGGTCCGTTGATGCCGCCCCTGTGGGGGCATGGTTGAAACGGCGCAGCGCTCGGGCAGGCGCGATTCAGTATCGGGTTTTGCATGGCTGCCTTCGCATGTTGCCGATGTCTCACTTTAAATGCTTGGACATGGCGCGAGGGGACCGGAGCCCTTTTCAGCTCCGATCGTGCTGCGTCGCGCCCTCGCGGATTTTAGCGAGCAGCCAATCGCGAAACCGTGCCGCAACCGGATCCGATTCATTTATGCGCAGATAATAGCCCTCGTTACATGGCACAGCGGCCTCATGCGCCAGGACGAGATGGCCTGCCTGCAGGGCGTGCTGGGCCAGAACCTCGCTCACCAGTGCGACGCCGTTTCCGTGGACCGCAAGGTTCAGGGCTGCGCCGTAGGTATCCACGAATATGCTCGGCTTGGGGTCGCCGCCGATCACCTCCCCCCATGTCTTCCAGCCATCCGATGTGCCGACGGATTCGATCAGGGGCAAGGTATGCAGCTTTCCCTCGAGGCCGGGTGACTTCAGCGGAACAAGCCTGTTCGGCTCCAGCATGATGGCATCGCGTCCAACCTGCTTGGGCGAGCCAAAGGGAATTTCGACGTTTTCCCTCAGCGTGTGAAAATCATCAGGCCAGATGGTGCTGAGAAACCTCAACCGGATGTCCGGATGGCTGTGGGTGAACTCGGCGAGGCGCGGCGAGATAATCCACTGAGCGACACTGACCGAAGAGGCGACCGTCAGCACGTTCTCGGTTGGCACCGTGTTGAACGCAGCGGCTGCGGCGGTGAGCGCCTCAAGCGCCACGCCCACTTGGGGCAGCAGTTTGCGCCCGTCGTCGGTCAGGGTCAGGCCGCGCGCACGGCGGATGAAGAGGGCAGTGCCCAGCGATGTCTCAAGCGAGCGCACGTGCTGGCTGACCGCGGATTGGGTCATGCCCAGCTCTGCGGCGGCGGCGGTAAAACTCAGGCGCCGCGCGGCGGCCTCGAACGCGCGGAACCACCCGAGGGGCGGCAGTGCTTTCACCATGGTCAAGTCACTCATTAGTAATACTGATACCTAAGCCCCCTTATCCTTCATTTGTCAAATGACCCGGCCAGGACCGATAGTCGCCCGGCAAGCGAGAGGGAGACGATCATGCAGCCAGAGATCAGAAAAATAGTGACATACGACGAAGAAATCCTGATCGAAGGGTATCGCGCGGCGACGCGCCCGTGGCGATCGTTCGCTGTGGCTGCCGTCCTGCGCAACCCGTGGGCAGGCCGGTTCGTCGAGGATCTGAAGCCCGAAATCCACGCCTACGGCCCCGTGCTGGGCGAGATGATGACCGAGCGCATGATAAAGCTGGCCGGATCGGGCGATGAGATCGAAGCCTATGGCAAGGCCGCTGTCGTCGGCCTGAACGGTGAGATCGAGCACGCATCGGGGCTGATTCACACGCTGCGCTTTGGCAACCACTACCGCGAGGCGGTTGGTGCGAAATCCTATCTGGCGTTCACCAACACGCGCGGCGGGGCGAATGCGCCGATCATGGTGCCCCTGATGGACAAGAACGACGCAGGTCGCCGCTCGCATTACCTGACGATCCAGTTCGCCATCCCCGACGCGCCGCGCGACGACGAAATTGTCGTCGTGCTGGGCGCTGCGACCGGGGGACGCCCGCATCACCGCATCGGCGACCGCTATCAGGACTTGAAGGATTTGGGCCATGACCTGGACAACCCAGCCGCGGTCTGAGGCCGGGCAGCTTTCCGCGATCACGGCGGGGGACGGCCAGACCGTCCTGCTGATCCACGGCGTCGGCTTGCGGGCCGAAGCGTGGGGCGCGCAGATCGCGGCGCTGGCGGGCTTTTGCCGCGTTCAGGCGGTCGACATGCCCGGCCATGGGCAAAGCGCGGCCTTGTCCAGCGGTGCGCAGCTGGCCGATTTCACCGATGTGATCGCCGCGGCGATCAACGGGCCGGCGGTGGTGATCGGCCACTCCTTCGGGGCGATGATCGCCCTCGATATCGCGATCCGCCACCCCGGCAAGGTAAAGGCGGTCGCCGCCCTCAACGCGGTTCACAGGCGCAGCGCGGCGGCAAAGGCGGCTGTCATGCGCCGGGCCGCAATGCTGGATGGCGTATCGGCAGCGGACCCGACCGCGACGCTCGACCGCTGGTTCGGGCCGGTGCCCTCACCCGAGCGGGAGGCTTGCCGCGAATGGCTGTGCGCGGTGGATCCGGCAAGATACCGCGACGCCTACCGCGTTTTCGCGGCCGAGGACGGCCCATCCGATGAGGGGCTGCACAGCCTTGGCTGTCCTGCACTGTTCCTGACGGGCGCAGACGAGCCGAATTCGACACCGGCCATGTCACGGCGCATGGCAGCGCTGGCGCCCCAAGGGCGGGCAAAGATCATTCCCGGCGCGGCGCACATGCTGCCGATGACCCATGCGGCCGAGGTCAGCGCAATACTTGAACACTTCGTAAAGGGACATTCAGAATGACGCAGATCGACCCCCGCGCGCTTCGCGGCGCGTTTGGAAGCTTCATGACGGGCGTTACCGTGGTGACGGCCCTGAGGCCCGACGGCACCGCCGCCGGTTTCACCGCCAATTCGTTTTCATCGGTCTCCCTCGATCCCCCCTTGCTGCTGGTCTGTCCGGGCAAGTTCCTGTCCAGCTACGAGGTTTTCGCAAATTGCACCCATTTTGCGGTCAACGTGCTGGCCGAGGGGCAGGAGGCGATCTCCAACACGTTCGCCAGCTTCAAGGGTGACCGCTTTGCCTGCGTGCCGCATCATGCCGATCAGCATGGCGTGCCGTTGATCGACGGGGCGGCGGTGCAATTTTCATGCCGCACACATCGCATCGTTCCGGCGGGCGATCACTGTATCCTGATCGGCGAGGTCGCGGATTTCGCGCAGTCGGGGGATGCGGGCCTTGGCTATGTCGGCGGCCAGTATTTCAGCCTTGGGCTGGAGCGGGCGGCCTTTGAAGAGACCAGCGGTCCGGGCATCTGCGGCGCCATCGTCGAGGATGGCGACCGCGTTCTGATGGTGCGCACGGAGGATGGGCTGCGCCCGCCGCACTGCACGCATACCGAGCGCGGCAGGCTTGTCACTGACCTGCGCGAGGCCCTCCTGAGCAAGGGAATCTCGGCAGAGCTGGGGCCGGCCTATTCGGTCTTCGACAGCGCCAAACCGCGCACCCATCACACCTATTTTCTGGCCACCGGCGAGGCCCGGAACGCACCGCCTGACATCGTTGCCATTCCGACCGCCGATCTGCCGCAGCAGACATTCGCCAGTCCCGCGATCGGGCGCATGATGACCCGCTTTGCACTGGAATCGCGCACCCGAAACTTCGCCCTCTACCTCGGAGATACCGAAGAAGGTGCCGTTCACGACCAAAAGACAGGAAGCTGAATAATGGATTTTTCGCTTTTCGCTCATATGGAGCGGATCACACCACAGCAGGAGCAGCGCGTCCTGCGTGAAGAGCTGATCACACTCGCCAAAATGGCGGATGAAGGCGGGATGCGGGCCATCTGGACGGGCGAGCATCACGGGATGGACTTCACCATCGCGCCCAACCCGTTTCTCAGCCTCGTCGATCTGAGCTATCACACCAAGAACCTGCGCCTCGGGACGGGCACCGTCATCGCGCCTTTCTGGCACCCCATCGCCTTGGCGGGCGAGGCAGCCGCGACCGACCTTATCACGGGCGGGCGGGTCGAGCTGGGGATTGCGCGCGGCGCCTATTCCTATGAATATGAACGCCTGCGTCCGGGAATGGATGCCTGGGATGCGGGCCAACGCATGCGCGAAAGCGCGCCCCTCCTGCGACAGCTTTGGGCCGGGGATTGCGCGCATGACGGCAAATACTATCAGTTCCCCGCCACCACCTCGGCGCCCAAGCCGGTGCAGCCCGATGGGCCGCCCATCTGGATCGCGGCACGCGATGCCAATAGCCATGCCTTCGGGGTCGACAACGGGTTCAACGTTCAGGTCACGCCCCTCTGGCAGGGCATGGCCGAAATCGAAAAGCTGATGGCGACGTTCAATGACGCCTGCGCCGCCTCTGCCCAGCCGCGCCCGAAAGTCATGTTGCTGCACCACACCTACGTTGGCTCGGATGCCGATGATGTCGCGCGCGCGGCGCAGGAATTGTCTGAATTCTATTGCTACTTTGGTGCATGGTTCCAGAACAAGCGGCCTGTCAGCCAGGGGCTGATAGATCCGCTCAGCAAAGAGGAGATGGCGGCCAACACCATGATGTCACCGGAGAACATGCAGCGCGATCTGACGTTGGGCACCGCGCAGGAGGTGATCGACCAGATCAAGCGATACGAGGATCTGGGCTATGATGAATACGCATTCTGGATCGACAGCGGAATGACGTCCGAGCGCAAGCGCGCCTCGCTCGCGCGGTTCATCGACGACGTGATGCCAGCCTTTACATGAGGACCGATATGACCCAGCTCCCGCACTTTCAACTCTTCATCGACGGCACCTGGTCCGAGGGGCACGCGGGCCAGACCATGATGACGCAAAACCCCGCGACGGGTGAGGATTGGGCGAGTTTCGCCTGCGCCGCCCTGCAGGACGTGGACCGCGCCATCACCGCCGCGCGCCGCGCGCTGAATGATCCCGCTTGGCGCGACATGACGCAGACGCAGCGGGGCAAGCTGCTCTATCGTCTTGCGGATCTGATCGAAGAGAACGCTCAGGAGCTGGGCCGTCTCGAGACGACCGACAGCGGCAAGCTTTTGGCCGAGACCGCCAGCCAGACGGCCTATGTTGGCGATTACTATCGCTATTACGCGGGCCTTGCCGACAAGATCGAAGGGGCTGTGCTGCCGATCGACAAGCCCGACATGCATGTCTTTACCCGGCGCGAGCCGATCGGCATCGTCGCGGCCATCGTGCCGTGGAATGCACAGATGTTCCTTACTGCGACCAAACTGGGCCCCGCCCTTGCCGCAGGCTGCGCAGTGGTGCTGAAAGCCTCTGAGGTGGCACCTGCCCCAATGCTGGCCTTCGCCAGATTGATCGAACAGGCGGGCTTTCCTGCGGGTGTTGTTTCGGTCGTCACCGGGGACGCCGAGAATTGCGCGATTCCGCTGACTCGTCATCCGGACGTGGACCGCATTGCCTTTACCGGCGGGCCGGATACGGCGCGCCATGTGGTGCGCAACTCGGCCGAGAGCTTTGCTGTGACGTCATTGGAGCTGGGCGGCAAATCCCCGATCCTCGTGTTCGAAGATGCCGATCTCGAAGGGGCGGCGAACGGGCTGATCGCGGGCAACTTCGGCGCATCGGGTCAAAGCTGTGTGGCAGGCTCGCGCGGGCTGATCCATCGCCCGATCCTTGAACAACTGATTGCGGTGATCGCAGAGAAGGCAGCCAATATCGTGGTGGGTGACCCACTCGACGCAGGCTCACACCTTGGCCCGCTCTGCACGTCGGCGCAGATCGACAAGATCGTCACGACGCTCGCCACAGCCAAGACGCAGGGCGCCAAAGTTCATTTTGGCGGCGCACCCGTGGCGGGCGCCGGGAACTACATGGCGCCGACTTTGGTGGAATGCACCAGTACGGACACGGAGACCTTGCAGGTCGAGATGTTCGGCCCGGTGATGTCACTGATACCCTTCGATACCGAAGAGGAGGCGATCAGCATGGCCAATGACACGCCTTTCGGGCTGGGCTCGGGGGTCTTTACGCAAAACCTTGCGCGGGCGCACCGGGTCTCAGCGCGGCTCAAGGCCGGTATCTGCTGGATCAACACCTACCGCGCAATTTCGCCCATCGCGCCCTTCGGGGGGTATAACCAGTCTGGCTACGGACGCGAGGCGGGGATTGATGCGATCCATGACTACACCAGAACGAAAACCACCTGGATCAACACATCCGGCAGCCCGATGGCAAACCCCTTCGTGATGAGGTGAGGCGGGCCCTCCTGACCTGAGCCTGCCTGCATGCGTCGCAGCTGCAAACCGCCGCGCAAGTCGCGCGATCGCACGGCAGGCCATGGTGTGAGGGGGGCGCGAACTACGGGGGGGCCTTGGATGTGGTTCGGTTTGTCTGAACAGGTTCCGGAGCCACCTCTGCCTTAGCAGGCGTGCGCGCCCATGACACTGGCATTCCTGACTGGCGGCGAGGTCGCCAGCGTGCTAGCGCGCTGGCATGATTTCTGCCTCACCCTGCAAGGGATGCCCGCCGACATGCTGCGCGAATTCTGGACTTACTACCGTCCTTGGAAAGGGCTCTTCTGGCTGGATTTCGGCAGTGCTGTGCTGTCGGGCTTGTTGGAGCTGGCTTTTCCGTTCGCGGTCAAGCTCTTCATCGACGTGCTTTTGCCGCGCGGTGACCTGACCCTTACGATCCTCGCCGCAGTTGGCCTCGTGGCCATCTACGCGGTCAACAGCGGCTTGATGGCGGTCGTGGTCTATTGGGGCCACAAGCTGGGTATCAACATCGAGACGGAAATGCGCCGCCGCGCCTTCGATCAGCTACAGCGGCTGTCGTTCTCTTATTTCGACAAGGTGCGCACCGGCAAGTTGGTGGCCCGCGTCACCCGCGATCTGGAGGAAATCGGCGAGGTCGCGCATCACGGCCCAGAGGATCTCTTTGTTGCTGTCATGACGTTCATCGGCGCCTTTGCCATGATGGCTGTCATTAACTTTGAACTGGCTCTGATCACAGCGGCCATCGTGCCGGTGAGCGTCATCATCGTCGCCGTCTTTGGCGGCCGGATGACGCGCACATGGCGCGACATCTATGCCCGCGTCGCTGATTTCAACGTTCGCCTGGAAGAGAACGTCGGCGGTATCCGCATCGTTCAGGCATTTGCCAATGAAGAGCACGAGAAGAAACTTTTTGCCCAGGATAACGCGCGCTACCGCGACACCAAGTTGCAGGCCTACAAGGTGATGGCGGCCACCACGACGCTTAATTACATGGGGATGCGCTTTGTTCAGGTGGCGGTGATGGTGGCGGGCGCGGTCTACGTTCTGAACGGCGATCTGACCACGGGTGGATACGTTGCATTCTTGCTGCTGGTCAGCCTCTTCTTCCGGCCACTTGAGAAGATCGCAGCCGTGATCGAGCTTTATCCCCGCGGCATCGCCGGTTTCCGGCGATATCTGGAACTGATGGCCACCCGCCCGGATGTGGAGGACAGCACCGATGCGCGCCCTGCGCCTGCTTTTGACGGTGCCATCACATTCGAATATGTCGGATTTGGCTATGATCCCGATCGGCCTGTTCTGGGAGAGGTCACGCTGTCCGTTGCGGCGGGCGAGACGGTGGCCTTCGTCGGCCCGTCGGGCGCTGGCAAAACCTCGCTTCTGGCCCTTGTGCCGCGCTTTTACGAGCCGCAGTCAGGCCGGATCACCATCGACGGACAGGATATCGCCGGGCTCACGCTACGGTCGCTACGCCAACAGATCGGCATCGTCAGCCAGGACGTCTTCCTGTTCGGGGGCACCTTGCGAGAGAATATCGCCTACGGACGATTGGACGCGACCGAGGCCGAAATCGTTGAGGCCGCAGCCAAGGCGCGGCTCACCGAGATGATCGCCGGGCTGCCGCGCGGCCTTGATACAATTGTGGGTGAGCGCGGCGTCACCCTCTCGGGTGGGCAAAAGCAGCGCGTGGCCATCGCGCGCATTTTCCTGCGCAATCCACCGATTCTGATCCTTGACGAGGCAACCTCCGCCCTCGACACCGAAACCGAGCGCCTGATCCAGCGCGCTCTGCGCGATCTCGCCCAAGGCCGCACCACATTGGTGATCGCGCACCGTCTGGGCACCATCCGCGACGCGGATCGCATCGCCGTCATGGCCGATGGGCATATCGCCGAGATCGGAACGCATGAGGAGTTGCTCGCCAGCGGCGGGCATTACGCGCGGCTGAGCGCGGTCTGAGCGGCCTCCCCGAGCGCGCCGCCAAGCGCCCTTGCGCGAGGGCGTAGAGTTTGGCATATCCAAACCCGACAAAGTTACTCAGGAATCTGGCAGTCCATGACACCCACCGCGCATATGATCGGCGGCACAATCTCGGTGCGGGGCCTGCGGGTGCGGCGAGGCGGGCGCGAGATCCTTCGAGGAATCGATCTGGACATTGCAACCGGTGGCATCACGGCATTGATCGGGCCCAATGGATGCGGCAAGTCCACGCTGCTCAAGACAATCGCGCGGGTTCTGACGCCATCGACCGGCCAGATCGCACTGGACGGCGCGGCGCTGGACCGCCTCGGTTCACGGAACGTGGCGCGCAGGCTGGCCCTGTTGCCGCAGTCGCCCATCCTGCCCGAAGGCATGCGCGTGCGGGATCTGGTCGCCCAAGGCCGTCATCCCTATCGCAGCCTTTTGCGCCAATGGTCGAAAGGCGACGATGCGGCCATTGCGAGGGCCATGGAGGATGCCGGTGTTTCGGATCTGGCCGAGCGTCCGCTCGCATCGCTCTCGGGCGGGCAACGGCAGCGCTGCTGGATCGCCATGACCCTCGCGCAAGAGACGGGTATCTTGCTGTTGGACGAGCCGACAACCTACCTAGATCTGGCCGTTCAGATCGAGATCATGCGCTTGCTGACCCGTCTCGCTGCCGAAGGGCGCACCATTCTCGTCGTGCTGCATGAGTTGAATTTGGCCGCGGCCTTCGCATCACGCATCGTCATGATGAAAGACGGCATGGTCGCGGCGGATGGCACAGCCCCCGAGGCGATCACCGAGGCATGTCTTGACTCCGTTTTCGGCCTCGACGCCCATGTGATCAGCGATCCCGAGACTGGCCGCCCCGTTTGCCTGCCCCGGATCGAGGCCCGCCGGTGAGAGCGGCACATCGCAGCTTGCCCCTGCTGTTGGGTCTGGCGCTGTTGTCCGCGCTTGCGTGGCATCTGGCAGCGGGCGCCCATTCGGTGCCCTTGCAGAATGTAGTGAAGGCGCTGATTTCGGGCGCGCCGGAGAGCTATGACGCTGTCGTGGTCACCCAGATTCGGCTGCCGCGTGCTGTGGGTGCCATGCTCGCCGGGGCCAGCCTCGCTGCAGCGGGTGCGCTGATGCAGGGCGCCACGCGCAATCCACTGGCTGATCCCGGCCTCTTTGGCCTTTTGGCGGGCGCGGCGCTTGCCGTGGTTCTGGGCCAAGGCACCTTTGGGATGACATCCCCCGTTGCGGTGCCGATACTCGCCGCCGCTGGTGCACTCGCCGGGGCCGTCATGGTCTGGACACTCACCGCTGCGTCAAACGCAGGCGGCACGCTGACGCCAGTGCTGGCAGGGGCCGCCGTGACGGCCTTTCTGGGTGCGGTGAAACTTCTGATGAACCTCATGGACGAGCGCAATTTTGATGCGTTGCGCATCTGGTTGTCGGGCTCGCTGGCAGGCCTACGCTTGCCGGTGTTGATGGTCACTGCGCCTGTCGCCGCGGCTGGGCTGGTTGCTGCGCTGCTGATCGGGCCACGGCTTACTGCTCTCGGGATGGGCGACGAGACGGCCAAAAGTCTCGGCTTCAACCTGCGGCGGCTGCGGGCGGCGACGCTGGTGGCTGTCGTGGTTCTGACCGCCTGCGCCGTGGCGCTGGCCGGTCCACTGGGATTTGTCGGCCTGACGGTGCCGCATGTTGCCCGCCTGATTGCCGGCGTCGATTATGGCCGCATCGTGCCTCTTTCCATGATGCTGGGGGCCATTTGCCTGTTGGCGATGGACACAGCGGCACGGGTGGCTGTGGCGCCAGCCGAGATGTCGGTCGGTATCCTGACCGCGCTGATCGGCGCGCCTGTCTTTGTGCTTCTGGTGCGGAGCCGTCTGTGACGGAGTGGCGTGTCTCTGCCTTTCGCGGTCGCGTGGCGCTTGCCCTTCCGGTGCGCGGGCTGGCAGCGATGGCGGTGCTCTTGCTGACGCTTGCGACGCTGATGGCCAGCAGCGTTGCCTTCGGCACCATCGACCTCGACCTGACCGAGACGATGCGTGCCCTCGTCGGGACCAGCACGGGGCGCGCCGCCATGATAGCCGGAGAGTTGCGCCTGCCTCGCGCGTTGACCGCGTTGATGGCGGGTGGGTTGCTGGCGATCTCGGGCGCTCTCTTGCAGGGGGCCACGCGCAATCCCTTGGCTGACCCCGCTCTGGTCGGCATCAGCCAAGGCGCTGGTCTGGCCGTGGTCGCCGCCACGATCCTGGCCCCTGGCCTCAGTGAGGTATGGCGCATGCCTGCGGCCTTCGCCGGCGGCGTCGGAACCGCCGGGATCATCCTGTTGCTGGCCGAGCGTGGCGGCGCCGCCGAGCCATTGCGCTTCTTGCTCATCGGTCTCGGCCTTGCCGCGTTTCTTGCGGCGGCCACGACGGCGCTTTTGACATATGGCGGCCTCAGCGATGCCCATGCGGCGCTGGCGTGGCTTTCGGGATCGGTGCGCGCGGCCGGGTGGGGGGACGTTCGCCTATTGGGCATGGCAACGCTCGCGGCTCTTGTGATCTGCGCCGCGTCGGCACGCCCCTTGGCGGTACTTGGCATCGGGGATGATCTGGCCGCGACCTTGGGCCACAGGCCCGCCCGCGCGCGCGCAGGACTGTTGATCGGCGCTGTCGCGCTGGCCTCGGCATCGGTTGCGGTGGTCGGCCCCATCGCCTTCGTCGGCCTGCTTGCGCCTCATGCCGCGACGCGCCTGGCGCGCTGCGGTCCGGGGATGCATCTGACGCTTTGCTGGGCGTTGGGCGGCGCGCTGACATGCGGGGCGGACCTCGTTGGGCGCATCGCTTTCGACCCGGTGCAGATACCTGCGGGACTGGTCAGCGCCCTCATCGGCGCGCCCCTCTTCGCGCTTCTGATGATGCGCGTCATGAGAAAGGACATAGAATGATCCGGCGCTTGATCTTATGCGCGGCCATGCTGGTGGCCGGTGCTGCCGCCGCAGATGATTTTCCCATGACGATCTCGCACAAGTTCGGCGAGACGGTCATCGAGGCACAGCCGCAGCGTGTTGCAACGGTGGATTTCGCAGGGGCTGACGATTTGCTGGCCTTGGGCGTGCAGCCGGTGGCGATCCGGCACTGGTATGGCGATCAGGAGGGCGCACTATGGCCTTGGGTCACGCCCAAGCTGGCCTCTTCGCCCGAGATATTGCGCGGTGAGATCAATTACGAGCAAATCGCCCGCGCGGATCCTGATGTCATTCTGGCCCTTTGGTCGGGGATCACCGCAGGTGATTACGAGCAGCTGAGCCGCATCGCACCGGTGGTGGCAACGCCTGCTGGCATGGGGGATTTCGAGCTGCCTTGGGACCGCCGCTCCCGTATCGCCGGGCGTGCGATTGGCCGTGAGGCGGAGGCGGATGCTCAGATCGCCGCCATCAACGCGCGCCTTGAGGTCATTGCGTCCGAACATCCCGCCTGGGATGGCAAGACCGCCAGCGTCGCCTATGCCATGAATGGTAGCCCCGGCGCCTACACCGCCCGCGATATTCGCGTGCAACTGCTGGCGCAGATGGGCTTTGTGCAGCCGCCTGCTCTGATTGCGGCAAAGGGGCAAGATGCATCCTTTGCACTGACGCTGAGCGAGGAGGCGCTGAATGTGCTCGATGCCGACGTGATCTTGTGGATGTCGGCGACGGGCGATTTCTCGGCCATAGATGCCCTGTTGACCCGGCGATTTCTGTCTGCTGCCAGCCAAGGGCGCGAGGTGCTGGCAGGCGAGGTCATGACAGGCGCGCTTTCGCACGCATCGCTCCTGAGTTTGCCCTTTGCGCTCGACGCGCTCGTGCCTGCGATTGAGGCCGCGCTGGCCGGCGAGGGGCCGGTGGCCTTGCCGTGAGCGTCCAGTTCACCCTTGACCGCACGGCAGACGTCGTCGATGCGCTGATGGCCATGAATGCCCAAGTGTTGCCAAGCATGACCTCGCGCGACCACGCTGCGTGGGTGATGAACGTGCTGGCCCATGAGGTTGTAGTAATCGTCAAAATACCCGAAGGGCGCAGGCGCGGCCGTGCCGTAATAGGGCATGAATTGCCCGCCGACGTGATCCTCGTCCATATCGGTGTAGCTGAGGTGCAAGGTCAGGCGGCTGCCATCGTCGAACGCCTTGGTAAGGCCGCCAAAGATGACCCCCTCAAAGCCTTCTTCGAACATGCCGTGCCCGTCCTGACGCGTGAGTTTGGCGCCGAGGCGGTAGGACAGATCCTCGTTCAGCTTGCCGGCGGTCTCGCCGCTGATCGACGCCCGCCCCTCGCTGTCCAGATCAAAGCTGAGCGCGCTGCCCTCGCTGCCATCCGGCAGGCGTGAGACGTGGTTGACGACGCCGCCCGGACTGGATGCGCCATAAAGCATGGAGGACGGACCCTTGAGCACTTCGATGCGCTCAAGCAGGAAGGGATCGACATAGAAGGTGCCAAACCCGTAGGAGAAAAGCGACAGGCCATCCATGTAGGCGCCGGTGTCGAACGAGTTGAAGCCGCGGATGTAGAACCAGTTGGTATCGCTGTCATACCCGTAGAGCTGGCTCTGCACACCGGC
Source organism: Roseovarius sp. D0-M9 (assembly GCF_037083805.1). NCBI lineage: Bacteria > Pseudomonadati > Pseudomonadota > Alphaproteobacteria > Rhodobacterales > Roseobacteraceae > Roseovarius > Roseovarius sp. D0-M9. Next base: position 60,014 of record NZ_JBAPKZ010000018.1, read on the forward strand.
CACATCCTGCAGCACTTGGTCGACCTTGCGCGGCGTCTGCTTTTGAAAAGTCTCGCGTCCAACGACAGTCACCGATTGTGGCACCTCGGTGATCTCGGTCGCGGTTTTCATGCCCGTCAGGGTGGACGGGTTGATGTCGCCGCCGACTGGATTGGCGCCCTGCACGTCAAAGACGATCTCGCCCAGGTCGAAGGCCTGATCGTCCTGTGCAAAGAGGGGCGATGCCATGCCACTGACCAGAATGGTCGTGCCGGCAAGCCTGGCCGCCAATGAAGTCGTCCGTGTGAGTGATGCGGTCATGCGCGCGGTCATGTGTTTTTCCCTTTTCCGAACTTGGAGAGCCCGGTCAGCCAAGGCATGACCGGTGCATTTTCTGCCGGGCTAAACCGTCCTGAGATCTCAGTCTTGAGTAAAACTGTCGGGAATTGTGCAATCCTGCTGCAAAAGCATGTTTCTGCGCCACGTCCCCGGCGTCTGACCGGTCAAGGACCGGAAGGCACGTGTCAGATGTGCCTGATCGGCAAAGCCTGCACTGGCGGCGATATCCGCAATCGTTCGGCCTTCTTGCAAGAGCGTCTGCGCCAGACGGACGCGCATGGATTTCAGGGCCCTGTAGGGTGTGTCGCCACAGCTTTGACGGTAGGCATGGGCGAACCAGCTTTCCGAAAGGCCGACATGAGCCGCCATATCCGCGACCGTCAGCCGATCGTGCATCCTGCCCCGCATCAGGGCCGTCACCTTTTGCATTTGTGCCGGTGAGAGCCCGCCGCGCTGAGGTGCGCGGGCCTCGGCACCGCCCGCGTGGTGCAGGACCTTGCAAACAAACGCCGTGGCGAGAGAACTGATGACCAGATCACTCGCCGCACCGGCGCGTAGCTCAGCCGCGATGAGAAGGGCAATCGCACGGGCAGGCGGATTTCCCGATAGCAGGAGAGGCCGCTGCAGTGCCTCGAGGTCCTGCTTGTTCAGACCGTTGAAACACTGCGTCAGAAGGCGCTGATCAAAATGCAGATCAAGGTGGCACAAAGCCCCCCTTTGGCAAAAGCGGGACTCTGCCGACACGCCTGCAGGAATGTAGGCGATGGCCACCGACGTCTCGCTCGTCCCGTCCTCGCAGGTCAGGTCCATTGGCGCGCTCGCAGGATCAAGCACAATCACGAAGCGTGGGTCGCGGGCGACATACCGGCCGCTCGCACCGGCGCCGATGTCGACCGTCCAAAGATCTGCAACGGCACCCTGCCACGACCGCGTTACCAGTGGCATGGCGGGTTTGATGCGGGAGGTGAAACTCGTCATACAGGGACGGAAACTCATGGCGATTCCAGTTGTCCTACTGTTTTAATCAACTTTACCCGAGTAGGCAGTATGCGAGCCGCCTCAGCATGGCAATCAAAGATGCCCATTATTTCCGATTATTTCCGTTGGGAATCGAGGGGGAGCCACGTTTGTGGTGTCTGAGCCACGATTGACGCAATCGAGGCGGGTCAGGTGGAAAGCCTGTGGGTCACGGAACAGCTCGGCCGACCGATCGCTAAGGCGTGGAACGCGATCGGGTCGGCGTCGCTGGCACGCAAAAGAAAGCCGAAGGGGGACGCGGGGCGTCTCGCCATCCCCGTGGCGGCCGACCGCGATCATGACCGTGACGTGGCAATGACACTGGTCGAGGATACAGGTCTGGACGCCGTCTATTCGGGAACGCTCGCGGAGTCTTGGCGCCAGCAGCCGGGCGCACCGGTCTACTGCACGGATCTAACGCGCGAAGAGATCGAGGCAGCCCTGTCCGCCGCCGAACGGGCTCGGCTGCCCGCGCGCAGGGATCTCGGCGTAGCCGTGATGCAGGAGCGGCTTGGGGATGGCACTACGAACCCTGACGAGGAGTGGGGCGTCCGCCTGGTGCGCGCCATCAACATGTAAGCGCTTCGTTCTTCTGAACGATGGGGCCTCGACCCTGTCTTCAGGAGTGGTGCGAATGCCCGCAACGGCTCGCGAAGCTGACTTGCCGCAGCGCAACATGGGTCGGCTGACCCATCCAGGTCAGCCATCGACACGACCGGCCCACTACGGACATTCGTCAGATCGCCGGTGTCTCAATGCGGTTTCCTCAAACCGGCCATTTGTGCAAAGCGCTGCAATTCCGTTGCTCTAATGAAAATATGCGCAAGGTGACGACTTTCGCAGTTTCCCCCCATGGCCTGATGTCTAACATGGCCACGCCTCTGGCCGACTACGAATAATCGAGGCCACGCACCCTTCTGGATAGCGCCAGAAAGACCGACAGACCGTGGAACAGGGAATGCGTGGGCCTCACTTCAGCCTGACGTCGTGCCCGCCGAAAGCCACCTGAAACGCCGGTCGCGCCGCACAGCGCCCAAGGTAGGCCGCCAGTGCTGGGTGATCATCCAATGACCTCACCTGAGAAGCAATCCATGCGGAATAGCCGATTTGGCAGTCAGCGCCTGAGAACTCGCTAAGTAACCATTCAGAACCATTGATCCATGCTTCCAGTAGACCGAGAGCCGCCGTCAGACGCTCCGGTGAGCCCGCCTCCTCTCTTCGTGCCACGTGCTGGACAATCGTCTCGGCGAAATGCAGCCACTCCAGCCAGCCCGCGCGACCCGGAGCGCCCGGCTCTCGCCAAAGAGGGGCAGCGCGGGTTTCGCAGAGCCACTCTGCCATCGCGCCTGTCTCGTGCATCATCTCTTTGCCATCACGCAGCGCCGGCGGGCGTGCCGGATGCAGCGCCTTATCCAACGTGCGCGAAGGCGGCAGCGTCTCCAGGCGGTAGGCACAGCCGATCTCCTCCAGCAGCCAGAGAATGCGGGTCGAACGAGACAAGGGTGCGTGCCAGAGCGTGAGGTCGGTCATCGCTCCAGCTATACAGCCTCCGCGGCCGGCATGCACCAGGCTCTGCCTCAGGGGCATCGCCCTTGGGATTGTGTCGTCATGTTGTGTATGCAGTGTCCACAGGCTGCAATGCGCAAAGGTCCTCCATGTGCAGCAGGTTCCTCAGCCCGGTTGCATCGATTTCTCCGCGCAACGCGATAATTACGAGCCTCGATTGACGGGTTTCGGATTGCCAAGCCGTGCCTACCTTAATCTCGGCGCGGCCTGCTGTGAACTGGAGGATACAACGATGGTCTGGCTTCTCCGCAATGTCGAGGATGCCTTTGGCGCGTAATACTCCGCGTGGAAGCGCGTCAAGGAAGGCATGCAACGATCGAAGGGGAATTGGTGAATCGCGCTCCAGCGTTACCGTTTCGAAATCATGTAATGCTGGATCGCTGTCGGATTTCGCCGGCGGATTTCCCAGCCCCAGAAGCGTGGTGAGGGGCAGCGCGGCGTGGCGGGTTTCGACCACTGGAACGCCCGCATCGATATCGCGCAGCCACTTCCGCGCGGGTTCGATATCGGTGACAAGGTCGATCTTGTTGAGAACCACGAGACCGGCGCATGTCACCTGACGCACTGCAAGGGTCAGGCTCATGTCGCGGAGACCCGGCGCGGATACAGCATCGACCATTGCCACGACTCCGTCCAGCGGCGCATGTGCGTTCACCTCCGGATCTGCCAGGGTTTCAACGATCTCGAAGGGATCCGAGACACCTGATGCCTCGATCAGGATACGGTCGGGGCGGTCCGGCCGCCGCAGTACCTTGGAAAGACTCGACAGAAGACCTTGGCTCAGGCTGCAGCAGATGCACCCGTTGGCAAGCGATACGACCTCTTCGTCAGCCTCGCGCAGCAACTCGGCATCGATGTTCACCGAACCAAAATCATTGACCAAAACCGCCAGCCGCAATCCTCCCGGATCGCGCAGAACGTGGTTGAGAAGCGTGGTCTTGCCGCTGCCCAGAAACCCGGTGATCAGCGTGACGGGGACCACCGCGCTATCCGCGCCTTCGCACCGGCCGCCCTGGGCGCGCATCACCCAGACGCGTGCCGTCCTCGATTACCGGAGTGCCGTTGACCACAAGGTGGCGCAGGCCTGTCGACAGCCCGGCAGGCGCGACGAAGGTGGCGGTATCGGTGAAGGTGTCGAGATCGAATACCACGATGTCGGCATCGGCGCCGACCTGCAACCGACCTTTGGTGCGCATCTGAGGAGTCGATTCCTGAAGGATCCGCGCTGGGATCAGGCTGCACTTGGCCAATGCGTCGGAGAGTGGCAGAGCCTGACGCTCGCGGGCCCAGCGGCTTATGAAGCGCGCATAGCAGCCCGTGGACCGCGGATGTGCAAAGGCACCCTCCGGCAGCGGCCAGACGTCACCCTCGATCAGTTCCGGCCCAATCGTCCAAGGCATTGCGTCCGAGGCGATCGCCGCATCGGGATACAGCACGGACACGTCAAGCAGTCGCTGGTCCTCGGGATCTTCGTCGGGGCGCAGAAAATGCATCACGACGACGGCACCGGGTTCGCTGGCTTGCAACTCTTCGATCTTTGCTTGTGTCAGCGGCACGCCGTTCAATTCCAGGCTCGAGGCATCCTGCGCGCCCCAACGTGGCAGCCAGTCTCCCCTGTAGATCTCGGCGCCGACTGCTGACGACCCTGCGCCATAGGGATAGGATTCGACACTGATCGGCAGGCCACGGGACTGCGCGCCCAACAGAAGTTCGGCGCAAGCATCGACATCGCGACCGGCGCTGCTGCCCAGGTGGCAGACGTGCATATGCGCCCCGGTTGCGGCGGACAGTGCGACCAATTCCTCCAGCGCCTCGAATGCGCTCAGCGGCTCTATGACGCTCAGGTAGCGCACATGGGTGAACGTCGGCACGTTGTGTTTTGCTGCAAGCTTTGCCAGCGCATAGTATTCCTTGCGCCCGTAGCCAGGCGCATAACCCGCGTTTATCCCGATGCCGATACCACCCTCGCGCAGACCAGCCTCTACCCGGTCGATGATCCGTTCCTGTTCTTCGGGCGTTGCCAGCGTGTTCTGCCAGTTGCTCAGCGAAAACGCCTGCTGGAACCATGTCAGTGTGCCGTCTGGCTCGATCCCCTCCTTCTCGGCGATGCGGGCGTAAGTCCAAGCCACTGATGAGCCGTAGTTGATCGGACGTCCTTCGGCCGCAACGCCATCGTAGTACCGGCCAATGGGCAGCAATCCGGATTCCAGCTCGAGTGCCGTCGTGACGCCGTCAAAGGCTTGAACCCACGCTGCAGGAAGTTGCTGGCCATGTGCGTGCAGATCGATGAAGCCGGGTGCGACGACCATGCCCTCACCCGAAAGGTTTGCAGCGCCGCTAAGGGGATCTTCCGATATTGCGGCAATGCGTCCGCCCTTGATACCGACATTGCGCACGGCGTCGAACCCGGTCTCCGGGTCGATGACCCGGCCGTCGGTAATCACCAGATCATAGGGGCCCTCTTCATTGGGACGCATCATCGCGTCCTGCGCATTGGCGGCGCGGATCGTGGCAATGCCGACGGCTCCAAGAACGAGCAAGTCGCGGCGGCTCAGATCAAGGTTTGTCATTCCCTTCTCCCGGTTAGAGTGACGTATGTATACGCTCACAGCACGTGTAGAATCGGTGTGGAAAGTGTTTCCAAGGTAGCACGCGATCTGCCGCTCAATAAAAATTAAGCACGCACTCCCCCATTGAATTGGCCGGAAAGTGAGCCACTTTGTCCGGCTCAGTTCGCAAGTTCTAAGCCAAGGACGCGATCCCTGCACAATCGAGGACCACGACGCGACATCGGCCGGGAGCAAATCCGAATGCTTTTCGAGGGGACACTTCTGATGACGGAAAAAGAGTGCGTGGCGCGAGCATGTCTGGACTTGGCGCAATTCAGAAAGGTCCAGCGCCTGACCACCTACTCAATTGCAAACACCATGTTGTCGCTTAATGGTGAGCTTCAGCGGGAACTCGGGCTCCGACCCGACGCCTTTCAGATTTACCTCGTGATTGCGGTTTCCGCTGTACAGAAATATGCACGCGATCCGTCCGATCCTGCCTATCACGGCACCGCGCCGCTGGAACCTGAGATGCTGGGTGTAATTTCCCGTCGCAGTATCGCCGAGATCACCGGGATGCCGCGCGAGACGGTCGCGCGGCACATCCGCAAACTGATGGAGAAAGGTCTGGTCGAGGATCGCGGCCGTGGTCGTCTCACCACTCCCATAGGAGTTCTGGAGCGGTACAGCGCCTCGGGTATTCTCGAAGTCATGGCGGTTCAGGTTCTCAACCTGGCCAACGACCTTCTTCGGCAAGGCACCTTCAGGATCGGCGCTCCAATATCAAAAACCTGCAATGGAATGGGGCAAAGAGACGAAGGAAGTGAAACGGAAAATGACCTGAACATCGCTGATGTGGACCTCGATGGTTCGGCCAAAAGTGCCGATGAGCGAGGACAACTGTGAAAGGTCATCGCTGACTTTGGTCTGAACGAAGGTTGGAAAAGCCCCTTGGCCTTCGAAAGAAAGATCGCTTAAGTGAGCAATCGGAGCGGCACAAATGCGTGACAGGTCCAAGTCCCTTGTCATAGGTTCACCGGAGGCGTGGTTATGGAGGTCAGGACAGCCGTCAGGATCAGGATCACACCAACAGCGAAGGCTTCGGCAAGGATTGCCCGTCGCAGATGGATCGCCGCAAACGGCATGCCGGATGCAAGAGCTGGCACCAGCCGCCATTTATTGAGTGCAGCGAGTGTCATCAGGCACGTCACAGCGACAACTTTCATCACAAGTGTCCAGCCGTAGGCCGTTGTGAAAAGTTCCAAGAGTGATCCGGTCATCAGCCACGCAAAGGCAGTCCCAACCACGACGAGGGCCGGGACCGTAAGACTGGCAACGCCTCCAAAACTATGCAGGAGCAGTGCCCCATCGGGCCGGCAAGCAGCACGTGAAAGAGGGGCCAATGCACCGACCCAGAACCCCGCACAGAGTAGGTGAAGTGTCAGCAGCGCGGCGAGCAGCCAACGCGGATCGCCAAGGGAATGTCCGACAAACGTATAGGACAGGGCAATCAGTAGCGCCCCGATCAGCGCCACGCCAAGGCCGATTGCGCCTCTCATCAGCAAGGCGATGATCAACACCTCTCCCGTGCCCCGCCAGACCGCCGCGGTCCCAAGCGGGCTATCCCAAACAAAGGCAAGCATCATCGGATTCGTCACACCGGCCAGACCCATTCCCGAAATACGGGCGGCGCGAATACCAAAACGTAGCGCAAGAACCGCAAGCCCGATTAGGGCCGCAACGACCGCAACCTTCCGCGCCAGACCGCGCACATCAGCCGGGGCATTCGGAAATGCCACGATAAATAGAGGCCCCCCCATCGCAAGCAAAGTCGCGCCATAACCCGCAGCTTTGGCAATGATTGAGACGACCGCCCAAACGTCTATCTGCGCGAGACCGTCCATCTGGATCAGTCGGCCAATGTAAAGCCGAAGGCGCCCTGCATGGGATGCCCGTCCGACGCCATACCCCGCCAATTCACCTTATAGGCGCCGTCCGGCAGATCGGCGGGCGGCAGGGCGCGGAACTCCTTTACAGGGTCCATTCCGGTCTCGCGCTCAATTGCCACCTCGCCGTTCGGGCCGGTCAGCGTGATCGCTGTGATACGCATCGGGTCGTCAAAACGCATTTCAATGACTTCGACGGATAAGACCGTCGCAGCGTCAGCGGGTATGGTTTCTTCGGACATCGAATGCGCCTGTGCGCCGCTCGCCACCACGGCAAGTGCGATTCCAGCGAGAACGATCTCTTTCATTGCCTTTTCTCCATTTCGTTGTGCCGGGCACGGATTTCATCGGGCCAAGTCGATTTTATGTAACTGAGGACGGCAAAGATGTCGTCATCGGTCAGGACATCCTCATAGATTGGCATGTTCGAGGCATAGTCAGCGTCGTCAATCAAAGCGCCGACCCCATATTTTGTCAGTCGGAACAATGTCTGGCCGTTATGGTGCCACGTGTGGCCGGTTTCATCATGTGGCGGGGCTGGAAGCCTCCCATCATCGCCGCGGATGCGCCAGTTCGGCTGACCTTCGAGATCTTCACCATGGCATACGGCGCAGTTGGCCTCATAGACAGAAGCGCCCAAGGCCACAGTCTCAGGATCATTGTCGTTCAGCACGATGCGATCAACATCAGCCGTAGGCGTGTTGACCGCGTAGAGAGCGGCCCCGATCAGGATTGCTCCACCACTGACGATCAAACTGGTCCCTTTCACAGACCGGCCTGATAGAAGGTTTCACGGACATCAGCATCGCCGCCAAACGCGATTACGTCAAAACGAGCGTTCGGATCGTCCCCCATGCCTGGTGATCCGCTGGGCATTCCGGGAACGGCAATGCCCGCAATATCAGGGCGCTCTTCAAGGAGCTTGGCAAGAGCATCAAAGGGCACATGACCCTCGACCGCATAACCGTCGATCATCGCCGTGTGACAGGCCCATAATTCACCAGGAATATCAGCCTCCCGCTTGGCTTTGGCCACATCATCCGTGTCCACAACCTCGATGACATAGCCTTCCTCGCGGGCCAGCGCGATCCATGCATCACAACAGCCGCAGGTGGGGCTCTTGGTGACATGCATGGTGCCATGATCGGCCATATCCGGGTGATTTTCCGCATGAGCCATGCCAGTCACGCTGAGGGAAGCAAGGCTAAGGGCCAAGGCGGCAATAGGAGTAAAGGCAAGGGTTGTCTTGATTGGGTTCATTGGATTTTCCTCTTCATTTCGAGTGCACCGGAAACGTCCGCAGTCACATCGTTTTCAGTTTGGCCGGGGGCCATTATCAAACTGAGTTCGCGCCGCTGATCGAGATCAGCGGCGACTAGACCTCGGCTGTGGAGCCAGTTCGCCACTAGCCCTGCGCAGATCGCTGCGCCCAAGACGGATGGTGGACGTTAGCGCGGCTCAGAGCGTGATGCAGCGCTTACTCGGCCATGATACCCCCGATGGAATACATGCCGTCCTCGCCCTTGATGAGCATCAGCGTCACGGAATCTCCCTCCGCGACCTCGCCCATCATGTTTGCATCAGGCAGCACGGCGAGGTCCATCGTCATGGCGGGCCACCCGATTTCGGGGATCGGCTCGTGGCTCACATTGGCCGTGTCCTCACCAATCGAGTTCAGCGTGGCCTTGGTATGCACCGCTTCCTCCATCTGCTCGGCGCTCATCGACATATTGGAATGGTCCATCTTGGAGTGATCCATGTCTGATTTGGTCGTCTCGGCCAGTGCCACGGGGGCCCCGAGGATCAGCGCACAGGCGGTGATAAAGAGAGGTTTCATGGGTCTTCCTTTCACAGTGGGCCCGCTCACTCGGCGGGCAATGGGGCTGGCAGGGCATCGCCCTCGCGCAGCAATGCGCGGTTGACGCGTTTCAGCGCCAGCCGCTTCCAGATCACGAAGATAGCTGGAATGACGAAAAGGGTGAGCAAGGTCGCGGTGGCCATACCGCCCAGCATCGGGGCGGCGATCCGCTGCATGATCTCGGATCCGGTGCCGGTGCCATACATGATCGGGATGAGGCCCGCGAAGATCGTGGCGACAGTCATGATCTTTGGGCGCACACGCAAGAGCGCACCCTCGAAGACCACTTCCTCGATGTCCATGCGCGTCACCTCGCGGCGCTCGGCGGCAGCCAAGGCATGGCGCTTGTCCCAAGCGAGATTGAGGTAAAGCAGCATGACGATCGCCGTCTCTACCGCGACACCCGCCAGCGCGATGAATCCGACGAGAACGGCCACCGAAATGTCAAAGCTCAGATACCACAGGAACCATACGCCGCCAGCCAGTGCGACGGGCAGGGCGGCGAGGATGATACCGACCTCGATCACGCGGCTGAACGCCATGAACAGCATCAGCGTGATGATTAGCAAGGTGGCTGGCGCCACGATCTTGAGCCGCTCCTGCATCCGCTCGATGTATTCGTATTGCCCGGACCACGTGATCGAGTAGCCCGGGGGCAGTGTCACTTGATCGGCCACGGCAGCGCGTGCCTCGTTCACGTAACCGCCCAGATCCCGTCCAGCAATATCGATGAAAACAAAGCCGGTGCGCCGCGCATTTTCGGACCGGATCATGCCGGGACCGTCAACGATTTCGATCTCGGCAAGCGCGCCTAGCGGGATGTGCGCCCCCGATGGGGTGACGATGGGAAGATCGCGCAGCCGCTCGGGGCTATCGCGCCAGTTCTGCGGATAGCGCAGGTTGATCGGGAACCGCTCCAGCCCCTCGACGGATTCCGATACCTGCATCCCGCCGATGGCGGTCTGCACAACGTCCTGCACATCACGCACGCTCATCATGTAGCGCGCGGCGGCGTCTCGATCGGGGTTGATCTCGATGTATCGCCCGCCGACAGGCCGCTCGGCATAGGCGGAAGTCGTGCCTGCAACATCCGCAGCGATCCGTTCAACTTGCGTGCCGATCTCTTCGATCACATGCAACTCGGCGCCCGATATCTTGACGCCGACGGGAGTCTTGATGCCGGTTGCCAGCATGTCGATGCGATTCTTGATCGGCTGGATCCAGACATTCGTGACGCCAGGCACCTGCACGGCGCGGTCCAGATCGGCGCGGATCGTCTCCATTGTGCTGCCCTCGCGCCATTCCTCCTTGGGCTTCAGCTGGATCGTTGTCTCGATCATGGTCAGCGGCGCCGGGTCCGTTGCAGTATCCGCGCGGCCTAGCTTGCCATGGACAGTCAACACTTCGGGGACCGTGGCGATCATACGGTCGGTCTGTTGCAGCACCTCGCGCGCCTTGCCAATCGAGACGCCGGGATAGAGCGTCGGCATGTATAGAAAATCGCCCTCGTTCAGCTCAGGCATGAATTCAGTCCCGATCCGCTGGAGCGGCCACATCATCGACGCCACCAGCGCACCGGCCAGCAGCGTTGTCGCCCAAGGCCAGGCAACGGCGGCATCAAGGAAAGGCCGATAGATCCAGATTACGAGGCGGTTCAGCGGGTTGTGCCGCTCAGACACTATGCGTCCCCGCACGAAATAGCCCATGAGCACCGGCACCAGCGTGATCGACAGGATCGCAGCGGCGGCCATCGCGTAGGTCTTGGTGAAGGCCAATGGCTTGAAGAGCCGGCCCTCCTGACTTTCCAGCACGAAGACCGGCAAAAAGCTGACCGCGATGATAGCCAGCGAGAAGAATAGCGCTGGCCCCACTTCCTGGCAGCATTCTGTCACGATGCGCCAGCGGTTTTGGGGGGTCAGTTTTTCCTGTTCGATCCGCCTGTGCATGGCTTCGATCATGACGATGGCGGCATCGACCATGGCGCCGATGGCGATGGCGATCCCTCCCAGCGACATGATATTGGCGTTCACGCCCTGCAGCCGCATGATGATGAAGGCTGCCGCGATCCCAAGGGGCAAAGACAAAAGGATGACGAGGGACGAGCGGATATGCAGCAAGAAGGCAGCGCAGACCAGAATGACGACGATGAATTCCTCGGTCAGCTTCTTTTTGAGGTTGTCGATAGCCCGCTCGATCACGCCAGCGCGGTTGTAGGTTGTGACGATCTCGACGCCGTCCGGAAGGCTGCCGCGGAGTTCGTCCAGCCGCGCTTCGACCGCTTTGATCGTGCTCAGAGCGTTACCACCCCAGCGTAGGATGACGACACCGCCCACTGCGTCGCCTTCGCCATCCAGATCGCCCACCCCCCGCCGCATTTCAGGGCCAAGCCGAATCTCGGCCACATCGCCCAAGGTCACGGCAGCGCCACGGTCATTGACCATCAGGGGCGCGCTTGCCAGATCCGACAGCTCGTCCACATAGCCGGTGGAACGGATCATGAATTCGGCCTCGCCCATCTCGACCACGCTGCCGCCCGTCTCGCGGTTGGCGCTCTGGATGGCGGTGCTCACCTGAGCTAACGTCAAGTCGTAGGCGCGCAGCTTGTTCGGATCGACGACGACCTGATATTGCTTGACCATGCCCCCGATCGTGGCGACTTCGGATACGCCCTCGACGGTCTGCAACTCGTATTTCAGAAACCAGTCCTGAAGGGTGCGCAGTTCCGCCAGGTCATGCCCTCCGGTGCGGTCGATCAACGCGTATTGATAGATCCACCCGACGCCGGTGGCATCTGGTCCCAGCTGCGGCGATACCCCATCCGGCAGGTTTGCCGTGATCTGGCCGAGATATTCGAGCACGCGGGTGCGCGCCCAGTAAAGATCGGTCCCATCCTCGAAGACGACATAGACATAGCTGTCGCCGAAGAAGGAAAAGCCGCGCACGTCGCTTGCGCCCGGCACCGACAGCATCGCGCTGGAAATGGGATAGGTCACCTGATCCTCGACCACCTGCGGCGCCTGACCGGCAAAAGGCGTGCGGACGATTACCTGCACGTCCGACAGATCCGGTATGGCGTCCACTGGCGTCGAGCGGATGGCCCAGATGCCTGCAATGCCCATCATGATTGCCAGTGCGATGATGATGATGCGATTGGCTATCGCGCCCCGGATGATGGCGGAGATCATTGAATCGCCTCCGCCGTGCGTGTGCCGACCAGCGTCAGCGAGAAGTCGGAATTGCGGGCCAAGAGTAGCGTCACCTCCGAACCCAAAGGCAGACCCCCTATGTCGACGGATGGAGCTACGGCAAAATCCATCGTCATGCCGGGCATTCCGATCTCGGCCATCGGACCATGCGTGATGTTGGCCTTGCCGGACGTCGCATCAACGCTGTTGATCGTGCCCGAAACTTCCATTGCCGGTGCAGCAGGTGCGGCATCGGTCAGGATCATCGTCATGCCGTCTGGACGCGCGAAGCTAAGGGTTGTCTTCTCGTCCGTGGGCAGCGAAGCAGGGTCCAGCCCGTCGTCCAGCGCGAAGTCCATCGTCATGCCCGGCATTCCGATTTCCGCAATCGGATCATGCGTGATCGTGGCAGTTCGCGCGGCAGAGTCTATCGCATCAATGGTGCCCGAGACCGTGATGGGCGGTGCAGCGGCCTCTGGCTTCTCTTCCTCGGTGGCGGGCATGGCCATGTCGCCACCTGCCTCATTCTCCGTGCCGCGCACGGAGACAATTGTGAACAGTCCATCTTCGCCCTTGGCCAGGTCGAACTCAACGGGCTGGTCCAGCGGCACGGCTGCCGTGTCAAGGCCGGCGACTTCCATGTCCATCTGCATGGCCGGCCAATCCAGCTCCGGGATGGGATCATGCGCCACTGTCAGCTTGCCGTCCTTCGTGACGGCCAGAACCGTGCCTTGCCCCGTGGCCGCGATCCCGTCATCGGGCTTGAGCTCAGTGAGGGCTAGCAGGCCATCCGCCCCGCGCGCCGCCATAAACGCAACCTCCTGCCCCGGTTCGAACTGCTCCAGCGCAATATCGCTGCGCACCGCGAAGTGCGAGGTCATCGCGGGCCAGTCGAGCGCGGCGAGGGCACCGTGCCGGATGGTGGCCATGCGCGTTTCGGGCTCCAGCGCGACCAACTTGCCGCTGCCGCGAGCGGCCGCATCATCGGTTGGCGCCATGCGCATCAGGCCTGCATTCAGCGCGCTTTCGCTGTCGATGAGGAATTGCGCCGAAGCCACGACCTCCTCGCCCGGGGCGAGGCCCTGGACGACCTCGGTGCGTCCTCCGGTTCCAAAGTTGTCCCGCAGGCCGGTGGTGACGAGCCGTGGTTTGAATGTGCCGTCGCCGGTCTTCAGGATCACGCGTTCCGCCGATCCCGTGCGGATGATCGCTTCGGTCGGGACGGTTAGCGCCATGCGCGTGACCTCGGGAATGAGCGTAACAGTGCCGAACATGCCCGGTCTCAACAAACCCTCCGCATTGTCGAAGCGCAGCCTGATCGGCAGGGTGCGAGTCGTGGCATCGAGTGCGGGATAGACGTAGTCGATTTCGCCCTCGAATGTGCGCCCCGCGAGATGATCGAAGCGGGCGACTGCGCGCATATTGTCGGTCAGGCGCGCGATATCGCGCTCGAACACATCGGCGATCAGCCACACGTTGCTCGGGTCGGTGATCGACACAGCTCTCACGTCGGGCTTGAGGAACATCCCGTCCGCCGCTTCGAGCGAAATGACGACACCGTCCTGGGGTGCAAGCACCTCAATGTTGCGGGCCAGCTCGCCGCTGGCCTCGATCCGTGCGATCTGGCCTGTCGACATGCCTTGGCTGCGAAGGGCATTCCGTGCGGCGTCGATGATGCGTTGATTGCCGGCTTCCAACGCGCGGACCAGATCGCTGCTGGATGAACCAATGGTCTGCGAAAACATCTCGAAGAGAACGTCACCCTTATTTACCGGATCGCCGACGGCGCGCACGTTGAGCGCCTCGATCCAGCCTTCGACGCGGGTGTGGACGTGACTGGTCAGATGATCGTCATATGCGACATTGCCAACCGTCTCGATGCGGCCCGAGATATCAGACGTTCTGGCAATCGCGGTCCGCACGCCGATGGCGTTGATCTCGCTTCCAGATAGGGTCACGCTGCTGGCGTCCGCTTCGGGTTCCTCTCCCGCCATCACGGGTATGAGGTCCATGCCCATGGGTGACTTTCCGGGTCCAGGTTGTCTGAAATTCGGGTCCATCGGCGCGACCCAATAAAGAATTTCCTCGCCCCCCTCCCCGGCGTCGTCAGGGGGATTTAAATACAATCTTTCTGCGAAAATGCCGCCTGCCAAGCCCAAGCCGAGCGCCAGAACACTCAGGGCTGAATATCGTCCACGCATGGTCACCTCGACCTCGGCGCCCATTTTGGACGCCGTTTCCAATCAGTTGACATAGCGCGCACCACATGGGGCGGGTGCGCACGGAAAAACAGATCAGATAAGCTGTGGGGGACGGTCTTTGGTGGAACGCCTATATGACGGCAGAACAACGGAATACTCGGCGGCTCGGGTTGCTGCCAAGAGCACTCCTGTCATATCAAGGTCAATCGGCGCAAATGCACTGTGAAAACAACAGATCGATGGTGCGCAATGGTCTGTGCTTTCACTGAGATTTTGAAGTTTCGGAGCATCACAGTCCGATTTCTGGACTGCAGCTGGCTGCATGCCTTGATGATCGGAATGATCCATCACTATGTCTGCTGGCCTGTGGCTGGCCTGCGTGGCAGATACGACAGACGCCGCGACGATTTGAAAGGTCAACATCAACGTCAAAAGCACGTAACCCACGGAAGGCACGGCCAGCTTACCAATGAGATGATGCTTCACGAAGTGCATTTAATGTAATTGAACGAGATGCACGATTACTTCAAGTCAGATTTTCGTGAGTAACACTCCAGACCTTGTTCTGTTCATCAGAGCCGTGCGCTTCTATCGTCTTCCAGTAGTTTAATGCCGGGCGACAGCGTGATTCCATGTCGGCACCCTGACCTCGACCTTGGCTAGAGGAGGCTTCGTCACAGGGAAGTGTCGGCGCCAGAATGCATCCCCTTCGCATCAAGCTGGAAAACCTAAGACTTCGCTCTGTCTGGGTGGCAGCGTCGGTGGCTCCCGAAGACCTCAGCCATTCCTGTCCCCGGAAGCTGTCAAAAAAACTTCACTTGAAGCATGTCTTGGCCCGCGCCTTTATCCGGACACCGAACGCCGCACGTCAGCGGCTCTTCCCACTCACGACAGTCCGGAGAGAGATAGATGATCCAGAAAAAGCCCCTGACCGCGCTGGCAGCGTTGCTGGCCTGCGGCGCGATGCCAGCTTTCGCGCAAACCGAGATCCAGTTCTGGCACGCCTTGGGCGGTGCTCTGGGGGAAAAGGTCGAAGAAATTGCAACTGGCTTCAACGACAGCCAGGAGACCTATGTGGTCGTGCCGACCTACAAGGGTGATTACACCGAGAACATGACCGCTGCCATCGCCGCATTCCGCGCTGGCCAGCAGCCTCATATCGTTCAGGTGTTCGAAGTCGGCACAGCAACCATGATGGCCGCGGAAGGCGCTGTGAAGCCTGTCCACGAGGTGATGGAAACCGCCGACATCGACTGGAACGCCGACGCATACCTGCCCGCGGTGAAGTCTTATTATTCCACCCCCGAGGGCGATCTTTTGTCACTGCCTTTCAATTCCTCGACACCGGTCATGTGGTACAATCAGGATCTGCTGTCCGAAGCGGGTATTGATACTGTTCCACAGACGTGGGACGCAATGTTCGAGGCGGCCGACAAGCTGAAGGATGCAGGCCATGATTGCGCCTTCTCTTTCGGCTGGCAGTCCTGGGTGATGATCGAAAACTATCTCGCCTGGCACGACCAGCCCATCGGCACCATGCAGAACGGGTTTGCCGGGCTCGGCACCGAACTTGCAATCGACCAGTCCGAAGACCTGACAGCCTTGCTTCAGCGCATCGCTGACAGCCAGGCAGAGGGCACCTTCCAGTATGGGGGGCGCCGGGGCGACTCATTGCCCCTCTTCGCTTCGGGCGAATGCGCGATGTGGATGAATTCCTCGGCCTACTACGCCGGGATCAAAGAACAGGCCGATTTCGAATTTGGTCAAGCCATGCTGCCGCTGAACAGCGACGTCGCGGAGCAGCCGCAGAACTCCATCATCGGCGGCGCGACCCTGTGGGTCTTGGAAGGTCATGACGCGGAAGAGTATCAGGGTGTCGCGGAATTCTTCAACTATATGTCGCGCTCCGAAGTGCAAGCCGACTGGCACCAGTCCACCGGTTACGTGCCGATCACGACGGCAGCCTATGAGCTGAGCCAGGAGCAAGGGTTTTACGAGCAAGAGCCGGGCACCGACACGGCGATCAAGCAGCTGTCGCTAAATGAGCCTACCGAGAACTCCAAAGGTCTCCGGTTCGGCAACTTTGTCCAGATCCGGGACATCATCAACGAAGAGTTGGAGGATCTCTGGGCAGGCAACCAGTCGGCTGCCGAAGCTTTGGCCGAGGCCGCAGCACGCGGTAATACCCTGCTGCGCAACTTTGAAGACGCAAACGGCTGATATCTTCGACAATCAGTGATTGGGGCGGTCCGGTCTTACCGGGCCGCCCTTAAGCCGCCCGGATCGGAGCCCTGCCTTGCGCACCAAGAGAGTCATATTCCGGCACCGTTGGTTGCCTTACCTGCTGATCGCTCCGCAGATCATCATAACCGTTGTGTTTTTCCTTTGGCCGGCCAGCCAGGCTATTTACCAGTCGGTTCTTCAACAGGACGCCTTCGGACTTTCGACAACGTTCATCGGCCTCAAGAACTTTCAGCAACTCTTTGACAACCCTCGTTATCTCGAAAGCTTCTGGACCACGATAAAGTTCAGTGCGCTCGTCGCGTCACTGTCGATGGGGATTGCGCTGCTTCTTGCGATCATGGCCGACCGGGTCCTTCGCACGGCAACCGCATATCGCACCCTGCTCATCTGGCCTTACGCTGTCGCCCCTGCCGTCGCGGGCGTGCTGTGGTGGTTTTTGTTCAATCCCACGATCGGGATCGCGGCCTATGCGCTCGACGCGCTCGGCTACGACTGGAACCACTACATCGACGGAGGCGACGCCATGACCCTTGTCGTCATCGCCGCAGCTTGGCGGCAGGTCAGCTATAATTTCCTGTTCTTTCTTGCTGGCCTTCAGGCAATCCCACGCTCACTGATCGAGGCAGCCGCGATCGATAGCGCCGGTCCCGTCCGCCGGTTTCTCACCATCCAACTGCCTCTGTTGTCACCGACTGTCTTCTTCCTTGTCGTCGTCAACGTCGTCTACTCCTTCTTCGAGACATTCGGCGTTATCCACGCGACGACCAGTGGCGGCCCCGGTCAAGCGACAAACATACTCGTCTACAAGGTATGGCGAGATGCATTCGAGGGGCTGAACCTCGGTTCCTCGGCGGCACAATCTGTCATTCTCATGGTAATCGTGATCGCCCTCACAGCCATCCAGTTCCGTTACATTGAGCGCCGGGTGGAATACTGATGGTTGAGAACCGCCCCCTTCTGACATTTGTGCAGCACGCAATTCTGATCCTCGGCGTCGCGCTCTTTGTTTTTCCGATCTATCTGGCCTTCGTCGCCTCAACCCACGATCAGACCACCGTGGCACGCGGGCTTCCCCTTCTGCCGGGCGGCGAGCTGTGGACCAATTACAGCTTGGTCCTTGGCGAAGGGATATCGGCCGTTGGGGCGCCCCCACTGAAGCTGATGCTCTTCAACTCGATGATAATGGCGCTTTCCATTACCATCGGAAAAATCGCCATATCGCTGCTTTCTGCCTTTGCAGTTGTCTATTTCAAGTTCCGGTTTCGTGTGCTGGCGTTCTGGACAATCTTCATCACTCTGATGCTTCCGGTCGAGGTTCGCATTCTGCCGACCTACGAGGTCGTCGCCCAACTGGGCATGCTGAACTCTTATGCTGGTCTCTCGATCCCGCTCATCGCATCGGCCACGGCGACGTTTCTCTTCCGCCAGTTCTTCATGACGGTGCCGGATGAGTTGACCGAAGCGGCGCGGATCGACGGGGCCGGGCCGATGAAGTTTTTCAAGGACATCCTTCTGCCGCTCTCGCGCACGAACTTGGCTGCGCTATTCGTGATCCTCTTCATCTATGGCTGGAACCAATATCTCTGGCCGTTGCTCGTGACAACGGACGAAAGCTACTACACCATCGTCATGGGTATCCAGCGCATGGCAAATGCTGGCGAAGAGACGCCCCAATGGCACCTCATCATGGCCACCGCGATAATTGCGATGCTGCCGCCCGTGCTAGTGATCCTTGGCATGCAGCGACTATTCGTTCGCGGTCTTGTCGAAGTCGAAAAGTGAGAACATGAGCAATATTTCCATACGGTCCGTCCGCAAGGTCTATTCCGGCGGCGTTGAGGCCATTCCGAACATCGACCTCGAAATCGAGGCGGGCGAGCTCTGCGTCCTGGTCGGCCCTTCGGGCTGTGGAAAATCCACGCTCTTGCGCATGGTTGCGGGACTTGAAGAGGTGAGCGAGGGCGAGATCCACATTGGTGGCCGCATCGTAAACGATCTGGAGCCGGCCGAGCGCGACATCTCGATGGTGTTTCAAAGCTACGCGCTCTACCCGCACATGTCGGTCCGCGGAAACATGGCCTACGGTCTGAAAAACCGGGGGCAGAAGAAGGACGAGATCGAGGCACGCGTAGCCGAGGCTGCGAGGATGCTTGGTCTGACTGACTATCTAGACCGAAAACCCAGAAACCTGTCCGGCGGCCAACGGCAGCGTGTGGCCATGGGCCGTGCCATTGTGCGCGAACCTGCGGCCTTCCTGTTCGACGAGCCGCTGTCGAATCTTGATGCAAAGCTGCGCGTGAAAACACGGGTCGAGATCCGTGATCTACAACAGCGCCTCGGCACGACGTCGATCTATGTCACCCATGACCAGCTCGAGGCCATGACGCTGGCTGACAAATTGGTCGTGATGAATGCCGGACGGGTAGAGCAGATCGGGCCTCCACTCGAGATCTATGAACGCCCGGCTTCTGTCTTCGTGGGCGGCTTTATCGGGTCGCCCCCGATGAACTTTCTTCCCGGCGTCGCGTCTGCATCAGGCGTGCTGACAGAGGCAGGTCACCGCGTTTCGAGCGATCGTCCGGTTGAGGGCAAGGTCATTTCCGGCGTGCGTCCCGAGCATCTGATTCCCGATGCGGAAGGGCCCATTCCGCTACGTGTCCGGGTTGTGGAACGTCTGGGTGCGGCAATTCATGTCCACGGCGTGCTGGAGGGGACGCGAACCGAATTGGTGGTTAGCCTACCTAGCCCTGACGCACCAAAGCCTGGTGAGACACTTTCGCTCAGGCCAGTCCAAGACCAGATTCACTATTTTTCGCATGAAACGGGTCAGAGGCTTATGTAACATAGGTTTTGCCGCAGCGTCTCCATCATTATACCAGCCACGCTGAGCCCCGTTTGTAACCAAGAATGTAACCTTAAAAACCGACATAGGGCCTTCTAGAAAAGGCTCTTCTTTCGATTCAAGGAGTTGGGTAGGGTAAGGGTGAGAGGCTGGACAACGACCCAAGCGGGGCTCGTTACGGCTGCTTCCTTCCGGATCTGACCGGGTTGGCGAGGCGCCTGCCCGCGCCAACCTCTCAAGTCTTCAGATAAAGGGGATGTCGCGTCGATGCAAGGGGTGCAGCGCTTCTAAGCGCTGAGAGTATTTTTGGAACAATGAAAGCTGGGAGACCGCGATTGATCAGTCGGCGGGATAGCTCAGCCGTGCCTCGCCAGCCTTGAGCGGGCCCGTGGCGCGATCAAATCGCAGATGTGCGATTGCCTGCGCACCGGCGCTGGTGAAGAGCGTGCCAACAGGTTTTTCCTCTGCCGTGATGGGCGTGCCGGTGGGCGCCGTGCCGGTGATGGAGACGGTGGCAAGACCCTTGCGCAATTCGGTCTTGTGCTTCATCCGTGCGGTCACCTCTTGCCCGACATAGCAGCCCTTTTTGAAATCGACGCCGTTCAGGCGACCGAATCCGGCCTCGAGAATGAAGGTGTCGGGCGTGAGTTCGATGCCCGTCTCGGGTATGCAGTGGGCAACGCGGATGGCGTCCCAATCAGTGCCATCATCGCCGCCATCCGCGCCATAAAGGCGCCAGCCCAGCGCGGGATGACGCGGATCGGCCAGTGCGCCGGCAGGGGCAGGGCCCGTGCCGCGCCTGACCTCGAGATCGCTTGGCGTGATCTGAACATCGGCGCGCAGGCGATACATGTTGAGGCGCTGGATCAATGACGGAGCGATCTCTTGTGCCGCATCGATGTGCAGAACCCCGTCCTTTTCGAAAACGAAGAAATCGGCCAGATATTTGCCCTGCGGCGTCAGGATCGCGGCATAGATGAGGCCATCCGCGGCCTTGTCGACATCGTTCGTGATCAACCCTTGCAGGAAGCTGCGCGCATCGGCGCCTTGAATCTGGTGGATGACTCTCATGGCTGCTACCTCTCGCGTCCTCATGACTGCCCATATATAGAACGGCGAGCGGTAGCGACAGGGGGGGACATGCGCGCAAGGCTTTCAGTAATCGTGCCGGTCCTTGATGCCGAGGCGGCGCTGCCCACGCTTTTGGCGGGGTTGATGGAGGGGGTCGAGACGGGCCTCCTCCGCGAGGTCATCCTGTCCGATGGCGGATCGCGGGATGCGACTGCCGAGATCGCCGAAGAGGTCGGCGCGCTATGGTGTACGGGCCCCGCCTCGCGAGGGGGGCAGCTGCGGCGCGGCGCCCGGATGGCGGGGGGCGATTGGCTGATGATCCTGCATGCCGACAGCGCGCTACCCCGTGGCTGGACCCGCGCGGTGCAGGACCAGATGGCCGATGGACGGCCCGGCTACTTCCAACTGGCGTTCAGTGGCGGCGGCCTGCCGGGGCGAATCGTTGCAGGCTGGGCCAATCTGCGATCGCGCATCTTTCATCTGCCCTATGGCGATCAGGGCCTGCTGATTTCGCGCGCGGACTACGATGCGGTCGGGGGGTATCGCGACATCCCTCTGATGGAGGATGTCGCGATGGCGCGCGCGCTGGGCGGGCGCCTTTGCCTGATGCCTGTGCCGCTGCTCACCAGTGCCGCGCGCTACCAAAGCGAAGGCTGGCTCCGGCGCGGCGCGCGCAATCTGACGCTCTTGCTGCGCTATCTGGCGGGCGCTGCCCCCGAGGATCTGCGCAAAAGATACTGACTGCCGCGTTTTTTCGCTCGGCTGCCGCGCGCGCCCGCTTGCCTCGGCGGTCTGGCCGCGTTAATCAGTCATGGCCCGAGCGGGCGTTGTGTAATGGTAAGACCTCAGCCTTCCAAGCAAATGTTTTGAATATCATCCCGTAGCATTGTGCCATTAACTATATCATTTTTTTGACTTCTTCGTCGCTTCCTGCATCCTTCTGTTGCGTGCCGTATGATGCTGCCACCGACAAAAAGCCGACAAAATGCCAAAACTTACCGAGACCTATGTAAAGAAGCTTCCGACCTCTGAGAGCGGTACGAATAAGTACTGGGATAGCGAGGTCAAAGGTCTTGTCGTCTTTGTCGGTAAACGCTCGAAGACGTGGTATTTCCAGAAGGATGTCGGTGGAAAAACTCAGCGCATTCTAATTGGGCGCTACCCAACGATAACCGCGCAGACCGCCCGGCAAAAAGCTCTCGGTTTTGCCCTCGAAATGTCACGCGGCGCGGGAAAGCATATTCAGATTGGTGCGCCCACTTTGGAACAGGCAGTGGAGGTATATCTTTCCCGTCCAAAATTGAGATCTGAGGTACATAGAGCGTCTGTACGTATGCAGTTTGAGAACCATCTGAAGGATTGGATGGGTTTGCCGCTGGACGAGATTACTAAGGCCATGGCCGTCGAGCGTCATCGTCATTTGGCGAACGCACCATCGACTGCGAACCATACGCTTCGATACTTTCGGTCTGTCTGGAACCAGGCGCGTCGAGTTCACGATCTCCCTGAGAGCCCGACCAACGCGATCGAATGGTACGAGGAGCGGCCCAACGGGCGCATTATCGAAGATCTTGTTGAATGGAGGCGGCGGGTCGACGATCTATTCAACCCGATCCACAAAGCGTTTTTTGAGCTCATCCTTTACACGGGCCTTCGTAAAACGGAGGCACTGACGCTCGAGTGGAAAAACGTTCACGAAGATCGCATTCATTTGCCAGTTACCAAGAATGGTCGGAGTTTCGATCTACCGATCGTGCAACGACATCACGAGATTCTTGCGCCAGTCGAAGGCTTGAGCCGGAAATGGATCTTCCCGTCTCCTAAGTCGCCGAGTGGCCATGTGCAGGGGCCGCAGCGAATCGAATGGTCTCCGCACGCCCATCGTCGAACTTTCGCCACAGTGGCGATGGAAGCTGGAATCCTGGAAGAGGTTGTAGGCCGGCTGTTGAATCACACTCCCCTCAACTTGACGGGGCAGCGGTATGTGCGGCCGTCTCTAGATGCTCTACGACCGTCCATGCAAACGACCTGCGACGAATTGGATCGGCGCCTTTGGCAACCAATAGAATGATTGACGCTAAATGAACCCGCTGGATGACGATTATGAGACCCCGTCGCGAGACGAGTTCCTACTGCATAGGCTGAGACAAGTTCTTGATGAGGATTTCTGGCACTTTGGTCCTGGCTCTCAGGCGTTTGCCGGTTTCAGCGAAGGTATTTGCTTTCTGGGTGGCATTTTCCCTGAGGGCGGTCATGAGTCACCGGATTATGCTCCCCGCTTTCTTCCCGGGGGCAAAGAACGCTACGGGTTTCACGAAACGATAGCGGTGGACGAAGCCTGGCAATTGCGGGAAGCAGTTGAGGAAGATCTAAATGTTTTAACGGGACTGCAGCTTTCGGGACATGTTTCACCGCGTAAAGCAATTGACGAAGCGGTGAAGTTCAAGTTCTACCCGCCATGGCTCAAAGTGGTCCCTTCTCGTTCCGTGTGGGTAGTCGGGCGCACCGGTGCTTGAGCCGCTCCCATATTTCGTGCCTTCGGTAGGCGCGTCCGACGCGGAGACCTCAGCCAT